>CAYPDD010000039.1:0-6051 GCA_964409395.1 uncultured Candidatus Saccharibacteria bacterium
AAAGCCCAAGATATTATGCTTCTGAGTTTCATTTCCCTCTCTTTGTTATAGTTGACCCCATCTATTACTGTCTAAAGAAATTATAAACGATTGAGGGGTAAAAAGTAAAATAATAATTAGTTATTTTATCTTTTTCAATTCCTCTAAATAATCCTTTGTTGGCTTATATTCGGCGTCTAAACTTTTTGCCTTTAGTAGGGCCTTTTCGGCCGATTCATCATATTCTTTTCTTGAGTTCTCAGTTAATTCGAGCATCTTGCCGGCTTTAAGATTGGCGATTCCCAAATACAGCCAAGCATCACGATATTTGTTATCAATTTCGGTCGCTTTTTGAGCCGAAATAATAGCATACTGAAATTCATTTTTTTCAATGAGCTCTTTTGCTAATTTTATAGCGGAGGTTTCATCTTCGGGGTTTGCCTTAATTTGTCTAATAATTCTTACCTGTGTCTCAAGTTTGCGTTCTTCATAAAAAGTTTCCAATTTCAAAATATCGACAGAACTTTCCCTCGCTAATTTTATCTGGCTTTTAGCTTCATCTTTTTTCCAATATAAAAATAAAGCCTTGTTGTATTCCAAAATAGCACTTTCAAATTTCTTCTGTTCGAGATAAGTTTGACCTCTCTCAAAATATTTCTTTGACCAGACTTTTCTCAAAGGTTTAGTGATAAGGCCGAGAGCCAAGAGTCCAATGATACAAATAATTGCCCACTTAAAAAAATAAAAAGAGAAATCATGCTCTTTCTTTTTATCCACTTTCTTCATTAGGCAAAAAAGACAGTTAAAACTATTACGGCGAGGATTATTCTGTACCAAAGGAAAATAGAAAAGTTACTTTTCTTAAGGTATGCCAATAAAAATTTAATTGCCAAGAAGCCTGCCAGAGCGGAGAAGATTACCCCCATGAAGAAAACAAGGTTAAGATCAGTTGAATCTAATTTTCTGGCTTGGAGGAGAAAGGCGCCAATCATCGCTGGTGTGCCCAAGAGAAAGGAAAATTTAGCAGCATCTTCACGTTTTAGCCCAAGTCCACGGGAGGCGACCATTGTAATCCCTGAGCGTGAAACACCTGGGATTAGAGCCAAACATTGTGAAACACCGACAATCAGGGACTGCTTAAAAGTGATCTTGCCGATTTCCTGCTCGGACTTTGCCATTTTATCGGTCAACCAAAGAACAAGACCAAAAACAATTAAATTAATCGCTAGCAACAATGGTGAATGAAGATATTTCTCGACATAATTTTCTAATATCAAACCAGCAATCCCGGCGGGAATTGTGGCTATGATAATCTGCCAGAGGAAATTTGCCGGCAAAGCAGTTGTCTGTTGTTTGACTCCTGATTTCTGACATCTGAATCCCATTTTAATAATACCGACCCAATCATTATAAAAATAAAAAATAATCGCGAGAACCGTACCAAGGTGTAGAGCGGTATCAAAAACAAGTCCATTGTATTGCCAATGAAAAAGGTAGGGGATGAGCACAAGATGAGCAGAGGAAGAAATCGGCATAAACTCCGAAACGCCCTGAGTCACGCCTAAAATAATTGATTGAAGTAATTCCATAAAGCCATTTTACCTTTTGCCGTAGATTGAGGCAAGTTTACTCTTTCTTTTTCTCTGTCTCTCTTCTAAAATAAACATATGGAAACAATCCTCAATCAAATAAAATATTATGATTATCACCTTTATAAATTCTTTCACGGGGCTATTTATGGTCGGCCTTGGTTAAATGAATCTTATCTATTTTTCGCTAAGTATGGTGTAGTTCTCTTTTTTATCGCTTTTATATACTTAATTTTGCAACGCAGAATAGAGGCTTTTATCTGCACTTTTGTGGCGATGGGTATTGCTCTCTTTGCGGATTTTTTGATTATGCTTGCTTGGCGAAGGCCAAGACCTTTTATTAGCCATAGCAATGAAATTATGACGCCAATAACGGAGGGTCTGAGAGTCACCAGTGTCTCTTTTCCCTCAGTTCATACTTATATTGCCTTTGCTATTGCCACCAGCGTCTTCCTTTACGGGCATAAACGGCTTGGAACAATCCTATTTGGTCTGGCCTTATTTATTGCCATCGGACGAGTCGGCGCCGGCCTGCACTATCCCTCTGACATTATAGGGGGAGCTCTTCTCGGCATCGCTTCTGGCATCTTTGCTTATATTATTGTTAGCAGCTCGGAGAAAAGATGGGAATGAAAAATTTGCAGGAATTAAAGAGGGAGTTCTTGGAGCACTGTGAGCTTGAAAAAGGTCAATCAAATCTAACAGTTGAAAATTATTCCAGATATCTTGATCGTTTTTTAACTTTTTTGTCTCAAAATAACAACGAAACTAGTAATTCAACAAGCCAAAAAGCTAACAATTCAACAATTATTTCTACCCCCTCTGATATTACTCAGGAATCAGTCCGCAAATATCGCCTTTACGTAAATAGGCTAAAAGATGGCCAGGGGCATGCGCTCAAGAAATCGACGGAGAATTATCATATGTTAGCGGTTCGTGCTTTCTTGCGCTATTTAGCATGGCGAGGCATTGCTTCTCTATCGCCAGAAAAAGTCCCTGTGGCCAAATCAGCAGATAGGGAAATCACCTTTCTAGAAGGGGACGAAGTCAAAACAGTTATTAGCGGTCCCAATATTGCTAAAATAAGTGGTCTCAGAGATAAAGCGATCCTAGAATTTCTTTTTTCAACTGGACTTAGAGTTTCCGAACTAGCTGGTTTGAATACGGACGATATTAATTTCCAGAGAGGGGAGATCTCAGTTCTCGGCAAAGGCAAAAAAATTCGAGTTGTCTTCCTGTCTCCCGATGCCCTGTCAACGGCAGATCAGTATTTAAAAAATAGAGGCTTTCTTCCTCCGGAGGTCGGCACTTTGAAAAAAGATTTAGAAGAGCCGTTATTTTTGTCTAAAAGGCAAGAAAGGCTGACAGTTCGTTCAATCGAACGTATCGTCAAAAAATATGCTCTCCTCGCCGGCATCACAAAAAAAGTGTCTCCTCATACTTTGAGACACTCATTTGCCACGGATCTATTAATTGCTGGGGCTGATATTCGCAGTGTCCAGTCGATGCTTGGGCACTCATCTATTACCACAACGCAGGTCTATACTCATGTCACCGATCAGCACTTAAGAGAAGTACATCAAAAATTTCACGGCAAAAGCGGAGTAAGTAATAAAATTGAGGATCCTAAAGAACAAAAAGAATAGACTATTTTTGTTCTTCCCACATCTCTATAACTTCAGCTTTGCTATAGGAAAGTTCATCAGTTTCGAAGCAATCCTGTAGCTCTTGTTTTATCTCCTCAATTCGATGAGAAGGCGAGTTAACACAGACATTAATCTGCTTGTCTTCAATCTCTTTGACTTTTATTTTTGTTTTCATTTTTTGATATTTATTAATGTCAGAATTTAGAAATTAAATAAGTATATCAAGAATACCATAATTTGTCAAGAGGCTAACTTACCAATCTTGTGGTCTAATATTTAAGAGCTCTTATTTCTATTCGTGTCCGAAGCGGGCGTAGAGTTCATTGCGAGCGACTTCTCTGTCAGAAAAAGGGATAAAGGTTGATGCGCTAACAGCCATAACTTCCTCGGCGCCTTTGCCGGTAATTATAACCACATCATTTTTATCGGCTTCTTTGATCGCCTTATGGATCGCCTGAGATCGATCGATCACTTTCCAATAGTTTCTATTTAAATGCCATTGATGTTTCTTGGCTGCGCCTCGATGTATACCCTCGGCAACCTGCTCCATAATCTCTTCGGGATCTTCATCATAAGGGTCTTCATTCGTAAAAATGACTAGGTCGGCATAGTGACCGGCCAATGCGCCCATAATAGGTCTTTTAGTTTTATCTCGACGTCCAGTAGCTCCAAGAACAGAAATAAGGCGACCACCAGTGTTTTTCATACCGTCACGCACAGTCTCATAAACATTTTTGAGAGAGTCCGGATTGTGAGCATAATCAACAATTACCGTAATATCCTGATTTTTAGAAACTTTTATCGTCTCCATTCGTCCTGCAACAAGGAGTATTTTCTCTAAGCCAGATTTAATTTTTTCAGGATTTATCTCTAAAGCTAGTCCAGCACAGATAGTTGCTAGAGCATTTTGAACATTAAAAACGCCAGGGAGCTTCAAATTAATAATATTTTGACCATCATCATGAGCAGCGGTGAAGGTGACGCCGTTTGGAGCAGTCAGAATTTTTCTAGCAACTACGCCGTGATCCACCATCCGTTTGATTGAATAAAGAAATTTCTCACTTGCAGGCAGAGAGTGAAATTTGTTCCAGTTGGCATCGTCAGCATTGATAATAAATTTTGCCTGTGGATTATCTTTGAAAACTTTCATCTTGGCTGATAGATAGGCTTCTTTTGTCTTGTGGTAGTCCAGATGATCATGGGACAAATTTGTATAAACAAGGGTATCGAATTTAATACCGTAAACGCGATTCTGATCAATGGCTTGAGAGGTCACTTCCATAATAGCGTATTCACAGCCGGCTTTGACTGCTTTCTTCAAAAACTCCTGAACAACATCGGCAGGAGGTGTTGTCACCCAACGAACCTTAGTCTTGTGAGGGATTACAGTATCGCCGATCTTTGTGTTGATAGTTGTTTCCATTGCGTTCTTATAACCAGCTTCATCAAGTACAGCCGAAATCATATTGCAGACTGTTGTCTTGCCCTTTGTGCCAGTCACGCCGATGACCTTAATCTTTTTGGCTGGGTAGCCATTTTTAAAACAGGCAAATTGAGATTCAATTTTGTGTAATTTATTTTTTGTCTGCTGGGAAAGCAGTTTGGAGATTATTTTTTTCATGTATACTCTTATCTTCTTATTTTTTCTGCTATTTTAAATATCTGATACATTAAGGGGTTTATAATCAGATCATAGCTCCCCATAATGTCGACTTGATAGCCACCAAACTGTTTCTTGAAACTGGTGATGCCTGACCATGGATGCTTTGGGTCATCATTTGGGGCAATGCCGTAAAAATCAAAAGCCTCACAGCCTTTCTCTTTGGCATCTTCTATCATCTGCCAGACCAGCAAATTTGGTGCCTTCAAATTTCGATGATCGTTGCTTGAAGCGCCGAACATATATATCGCTTTTTTGCCAGAATAAATTATAATGCCAGAGGAAAGAACCTTCTCTTCACTATCCTGTTTGAGCACGGCATTATAAATCCGAGCATAACCGCCTTTGCTCAAAATATCAAGTAAATTTTTGAAATAATTTATATTCCTAAAAGTAATGCCATGACGTTTGCCGGTAATAGTGTAGAGAGAATAAAAGTTTTCTAGCATTTTCTCGTCATTTTCGGCCGATGTTATTTCGATATTGCTTTTCTCCGCCAAGCGTACATTGTATCGGCATCTCATCGACATTTCGGCCATTAGCGTCTCTGAACTTTTAGTGATATCAAGCATCCATGTATTTTCCGGTTGCATATGCTCAAAGGATTTAATTAGGCCGGAAGTCAGATTATTAGATGTATTATCTTGGGACAATGGAACATCGAGCTCTACTCTATAAAAGATAGCCTTATTCTCTTTTGCGATTTGAGCGATTTTATCTTTATAACTTGATAATCTTATACTTTCGGCCTGTTCGTTTGTCACCATTGGTGAATAAAGCAGGCAGTAGCCAAGAGGAAGGTTTTTTTGTAGCACCAAAATACCTTCTACCAAATAGCTTTTTTGGTAGCCAGTTTTAAGTTTAAAATTCTCCCATTCCGCTGATTGAAAGATTGATTGCATAAATAAATATTAGCACTAAATAATATCTTTTTCGAGGATGACCGTTGGCCTGTCGCTCTATGACTTATTGGCCTTTTCTTTTCGAGTTATCACAATATGTCTCCAGACGTACAGAATGATGCAAGCAAGAACAAGCACGGCAATTGTCATATCAAAGGTATGAAGTTTCTGTCGGATCATCTCCCAGTTTGCTCCCATCTTTACGCCAAGCCAAGCAAATAAGGCCGTCCAAGGCAGAGCACAGGATTGGTCCTTCCCGTTCGAAGGACCGATCA
>CAYPDD010000039.1:6061-6746 GCA_964409395.1 uncultured Candidatus Saccharibacteria bacterium
TTAAAGTTCATTTTAGCAATTCCCGCTGGGAAAGAGATATAAGTACGGACTACTGGCAGTAAACGGCCGAAGAAAACAGTCCACTCCCCATATTTGCCAAACCATTTGTCTGCAAGGTCTAGGTCATGTTTTGAGATAAGGATATATTTGCCATATTTTTCGATTAGTGGTCTTCCTCCCTTGGCGCCAATCCAGTAGCCGAGCCATGAGCCGACAAGATTGCCAAAAGTTCCAGCCAAAACAATAATCCAAAAGACCATTCTGCCATCAGCAACTAGAAATCCAGAGAAAGGCATAATAACCTCAGAGGGCATTGGGATGCCACAACTCTCAACCAACATCAGAAAAAAGACACCTGCATAACCAGTGTAATCAATAGTTTGGATTACAATATTAGCCAAAAAATCAATAATTGCCGTGATCATAAATGTTCCTTAAATTAATATAATCAAGTCTCAATATTATATCATCAAAACTTTTTATTTAGTAGCTTATTATTAGCTTAGCTCCCAGTTTGAATCGATTGTAATTTCTGACCAATCTTTTGCTTTGTCATTCTTAATATTATAGTAGCCGGCGAGACCAATCATCGCGGCATTATCCCCAGTCATCTCTTTTGGTGGGATTAAGAAATTAATCGAAGATTGATAATTTTCAACGGCAGTTCTCAGTCGATCCTGTAAAT
>CAYPDD010000040.1:0-6107 GCA_964409395.1 uncultured Candidatus Saccharibacteria bacterium
CATCGAAACCAAGTGTTAAGACTTCTGAGACAGCGGGGCCGATTTGTCTTGGAGGAAAATTTACGACACAACAGACCTGTCGACCTAGCATCTCCTCTTTTTTATAATTTTGAGGATACCGTCCACAGGATTTTTTCACACCTATTTCTGGACCAAAATCAATCTTCATTTTGTAGCTAGGGATTCTCGCCCCCAATAAATCTTCTATTTCAACAATTTCGCCAACACGAATGTCAACTTTCTCAAAATCTTCATAGGTAATTATATTTTTTCCGTTTCTAATTTATTCTACGACTAAAACAAATCTATTTTTATAGAATTTTAATAGCTAATAATCGCTGAATGGGGTTTACTTTTTCTTGTCTGATTTGGCGATAAGAAAATAGTAGATTATCTCTACAATACCCAATGTATTTAAAACAAGTAATACAATGAACCACCCATTTTCACCTCTTTGCGAAGCCCGCCAGAGAGCTAGACCCTTCCATAATAGAGACCAAATAACAAAGAAAATTATCAAAACAACGTTTAAGTCTGAAAACGGAATACCATTTAACATTATTGATTTTAAATCCATTTTTCTCCCTTAATTAAATTATTTAAGCAAAGAACCTTTTACTTCTTCTTTTTGTCGTAGAAATTTGAAGTAACCCAGCACCAGAGCCGCCGCTAGCCCAATAGAAACAATAATAAATCTGAATTTGTTATCATCGCTTTCAAAACCACGCATGATTCCATAGATAAGAGTGAATAGGCTACCGATCAAAAAGCCGTTAGAAAAGACTTCTTTTTTATTCAAAATCCAAAGGCTCAAAGTCATATAAATAATGCTACCAACAATGGCGGCCAGAGAAACGTTTCGAGCATGCTTGCTATTGCGAGCTTGATAATCTTTTGTGATTTGATCGTAGTCTTGCTGAGCTTTGACCTCTTCTGCTGATCGATTAGTGCCGTCCGATTTACTGTATTGCATGATTGCTGGAGTCTCTGGATATTTCTCTGTTGGATAAAAAGCCTCAATGCCCAAACCAATAAAGAAAGCTAATATTACTCCAAGCAGAACTGCATAAATGATTTTAACCATAAAATTCCTTTATTTAAATTATTTTCAGTGCTTTTCTTCCTTTTATTATCCGCTGGCTAAGCTGAAGAATCAACTGCCATCAACGGTAAAATTACAAACAGAAAAGCAAATTTTGGCAATATTAGTCCAATCAAAGTGATATAAGCAGCAATTTTATATAATTTTGCACCGAGTTGATGGGTTTTGTCCCAAACATTTTTACTACTAAGTGTCCAAGGAGTACGAATGCCAATGGTCCAATTCTGTTCGGCGCTACCAATAAGAATACCGAGATAATACAAGATGACCGCAAAGGCAACTAGCATAAAAATTACTGGGTTTATTTTTGTGCCAAGGCTCCAAAGCAATGTTTGAAGATATAAAGCGAACATAAACAAAACCATCACTGCTATAAAGCCAGAGTATTGCTTACTAAACTTTTTAATATTTTCCTTCATTGGATCAAATTTTGGCAAAAAATATAGAAGCAAGAATAAAAAAACCATAATCAGTGGCAACAGAAAAACACCAAACGGCTTGGACATTGTGCCATCAACAACTCCTTGAGCATTCCAATGAGAGGCCATTTGATCTGGCAATTTTGGATACAATGTTACGCCGATACCAAAAGCAAGGGTAGTCAGGCCCATCACAAATAAAACAATTTTCTTCATAAAGCTCCTAACTGTTTTTTAATTTTTCGTTTAATAAAGCAACTGCATTTCTATAAAAAGGTTCAGCAATTTTTTTCGCTTCTTTCGAGCCAATTCTATCATACATCCAATTAAATTTCTGTCTTATCTCCGCTTCAGGGACCTCACCAAGCCACTCCAAATTTCTTGGAGCATTATTTTCTAGATAGCTGATAGAATCACAATCTCTGAGAAGATTCTGATCTGCATCGCCACCCTCTTCGTGTTTTGAAATTAGATTATTAACTCTGGATGCGAATTGCTCTGTCGCCCCTTCTTTGATTAAAAAATCATACATTTTAGCGCCACTATCTTTCTGGTGTTTCACAAGATCATCTTTTGCCTGATAGATCAAGCGTTTCCTACCACTGATTTTCTTGAAAGCTCTTTCAACATCGTGGCCATAAGCAGCCACCTGAAAAGCCAAATCAGCATCTGGTTTCAGTTGCAACAACCAGTAAAGAGTTCTGACGTAGTGCAACTTTTTCTTACCAAAAGCCCTGTCGACAAAATTAATGGTTCTTTCTAAAAGACTATTTTTTATACTTGATGCTTCGTTTAAATTTTCGCTAATAAATTCATAAATTTCATCGTAATTGATTTTATCAAAATCGGAAGTATCAACGATCATTAACGAACCGCCGATCCGAAGAGGCTCATATTCTTTTTTTGTTTTTTCGGCCAGTTCGTCATACCGCATATCGTCAACATGACCAGGATGCCTTTGGCCAGAGTCAACTCTGTTTTTGACCCTATCAAAAATAATACCCGATGAAGCTGAGCAGACAATCTGTATCGGGCGAATATTAAATTCGTTCTTTAAATTAGCAATTTCTTTTTCGCTCATTTGGCTAAAATATGTCTCAAGAATGAACGGTTTATTTGTTTCAACAATTTTTTTGGCAAAATAAAACATCAGTTCGTAGCTAGTCGCCCCAAGTTTCATTGACCACTCTCGGTCCTTCCAACCAAGGCTGTCGAAAAGAATCTCTTTAATTTCGTCCTTACTGACGAACGGCATATCAAATCGCTCAGACAAACTTTTTCCGAGAGTAGTTTTACCAGCACCAGGATAGCCGGTGATTATTATTACCGGCAACCTGTCTTGTTGCACTTCATTGTTATAAATATCGTTCATTATTTTAAACCTCAAAGCTCATTAAATCCTTAGCCATAATAACTTCACCTGAATATTTTTCTCTGACTTCCGAAACAAGATCTCTATCAAATACAGAGTGAGTCAAGTGAGACAGAATAACTTTTTTGACACTACCTTCCTCGCACAATTTCCCTATTTGAATAGTATTCAGATGAATTTCATTTTCAACTTCTTTTGGATTAGATGAATCAACTATAAAGAGGTCCGCCGATTGGCTTGCTTTCTTGATTCCCTCGCATTGTGTACAGTCACCAGAAAAAACAACCACTTTATTATCAGACTCAAACCGATAGGCTACAGCAGGGATATCAGTATGAATTACTGGAATTGAAATGATTTTAATACCTTCAATTTGGATAGAATCTTCCAGCTCAAGAACTTCATAGAAATCCCCAGAAGTATGACGAAAAACCGCAAAGACATCATTAACAAATTGCTTGATGCCTGGCTGCCCAAAAACTTTTATTGTTTTATTAATTTCGACGCCCTGTCTTTGTGCTAACTTGGGCCAGAGTAATAAAGGAAGGAGATCAGCAGTATGATCACCATGAAAATGGGTAATAAATATATAGTCGATATCTTCGGTTTTAATACCTAGTTTTAGAAGCTGAATAACTAAACCCTGACCCGCATCCACTAATATTTTTTTACCATTATGTTCGATTAAATATCCTGGCCCAAAATGATCCAAACTTGATATGAGCGATCCGCTGCCTAAAATTGTGACTTTCATAAATTTTCCTTATTAATTTCTCTATTTAGCATAATTTTTCTATGTCCAATTTGCAACATATCCCACGCAAAAAAAAGATCACTATTATTACAAATATCGTCGATCGACGATATTCACAATAGCAAAAGAAGTATGTTTCACTATTGCTCGCTTGGATTGAATATTTAGAGAATTTTACTTAAATATTGGCCGGTGTAGGACGCTTTGATTTTAGCAATCTCTTCGGGAGTACCAGCACCAATGACTTCGCCACCGCCATCGCCACCCTCTGGGCCTAAATCAATTAAATGGTCGGCACTTTTGATAACATCTAGATTGTGTTCGATTACCAAAACAGTGTTGCCCTTGTCGACTAACGCCGATAAAACGCCAATCAATTTTTTCACATCTTCAAAGTGCAAACCCGTGGTCGGTTCATCTAAAATATATAAAGTTTTTCCAGTACCTCGGTGTGCCAATTCAGTGGCCAATTTTATTCTTTGAGCCTCACCGCCAGACAAAGTCGTCGCAGGCTGACCCAAACGAATGTAACCAAGACCAACATCGAAAAGAACTTGGAGTTTTTGATAAATCGATGGCACATTTTTATAGAAGGAAAGAGCTTCCTCGACAGTCATATCTAAAACTTCAGCAATATTTTTTCCCTTATAGATGACTTCCAGCGCTTCTTTATTATATCTTTTTCCTTTGCACTCTTCGCAGGTGACGTACACATCTGGCAAGAAATGCATCTCGATTTTTAAAACACCTTCACCATGACATTTTTCACAACGTCCGCCCTTAACATTGAAGGAAAATCTTCCGGCCTTGTAACCACGTATTTTGGCTTCTGATGTTGAAGCAAAAAGTTCTCTTATTAGAGTGAACACTCCTGTATAAGTAGCTGGATTTGACCGAGGAGTTTTACCAATTGGCGACTGATCAATATCAATAACTTTATTTAAAGACTCAGTCCCAACAATCTTCGAAAAAGCTCCTGGCTCAACACGAGCTCGATGAAAAGTCTTGGAGAGGTATTTAGCCAAAATGTCATTTATAAGGGTTGATTTACCAGAGCCAGAGACGCCAGTGACGCATGTAAAAGTATTCAAAGGTATTTTAATATCAACGTTTTTTAGATTATTTTCAGTTGCACCAATTATCTCAAGATTGTTGCCATTTCCGGCTCTTCTAATTTTTGGAGCTTCAATTTTCTTCTTACCATAAATATATTGAGAAGTAATAGATTCTTCACAATTCTTCATATCTGTTGGTTTACCCTGAAAAATAATCTGCCCACCATGCTCACCCGCTCCAGGACCGATATCAATAACCCAATCAGCGCTCATAATAGTATCTTCATCATGCTCTACAACAATGACAGTATTACCAAGATCCCTTAGGTCTTTTAATGTTTGCAAAAGACGATCGTTATCTCGTTGATGGAGACCAATCGATGGTTCATCAAGAATATAAAGAACCCCTGTAAGGCCAGAGCCGATTTGGGTCGCCAACCTAATTCGCTGAGCTTCTCCTCCGGCCAAAGTCGCCGCGTTACGATCGATTGTAAGATATGAGAGCCCAACATTAATTAAGAATTTTAGTCTTTCACTAATTTCTTTGATAATTAGAGCGGCAATTTGCTTTTGTTCTTTATTTAATTTATCCGGTAACTGATCAAAAAAATCTAGAGTCTTCTCAATCGTTTGGCTTGAAACATCATAAATATTTTTATCATCAATTTTGACGCCCAAAACCTCTTTTTTTAGTCTTGCTCCGCCACAGGCAGGACATTTTCTCGTCACCATATATTTTTCGATTTCCTGCTTGACATAATCTGACTCAGATTCTTTGTATCGTCTCTCAAGATTTGGTATGACACCCTCATACTTTGCCTCATAACCAGAAATATTATAAGCCTCTTCTCCGGTACCAAACAAGATAAAGTTTAAATCATCTTTTGAGAGTTTTGATATTGGAACATTTAAATCAACTCCGTGTTGTTCGGCTGCTTTTTCGAGTATTCGAAAATACCAACCACTGTGAGCAATATTTCTCGCCCATGGTCGTATTGCCCCCTCAGAGATAGTCAATTTTGAATTTGGCAACACTAAATGAGGATCTATCTCGCTTTTGATTCCTAACCCCTGACAGGTCTTACAGGCGCCGTGAGGAGAGTTGAAAGAGAAAGATCTTGGCAAAATCTCTGGCATTGAAATTCCGCAATCAGGACAGGCGAATAATTCAGAGTAGAACTTATCGTTTTTCGATTCATAATCGAAAATAATGACTTTGCCATTTGCTTGAACAAGAGCCTTTTCAAGAGAATCATATAATCGACTTTTGGTTGATTCGTCGATATTATCTTTTTCAAGGATCAGCCTATCAACAACAATTTCAATATTATGTTTTTTATTTTTATCAATTTCCTTTGATTCAGCCTCTTCTAATTCCATAATCGTGCCATCGAGCCTTATACGA
>CAYPDD010000041.1:0-809 GCA_964409395.1 uncultured Candidatus Saccharibacteria bacterium
GTAGTTCCCTGAGCCGCCGCTCTCTCGCCAAGACAAAGCGAGATCGACGGTTGATATTCGATTAGAATCTGTTACAAATTCTTGAGCGAAAAACTGGTTCTTGCGAGTAAAAATCATGGGGAATCTGTTCATAAATTTATCCGCTGTAGTATATACGATTTTTGATATATCAGTATTCCCCAAGATTGTTGGTGCCAACCCAGCTACGCCGCCGTCTGGTTCTAATCTGAAGGATTGGATATTATTGATTGTGAGTTCGCCGGTCGTTCTAGAATCGTTCCTCTTGACCATTAATTTAGAGCTGTCAAAATTGGAGGTAAATTTAATTTCCCTTAATACTATTTTATCGGGCACGATTAGGCTAAGAGTGTCAACTAGCTGGTCTTCACCGTAATCAGAACGAAGGTATATGGAAAGATCTATCGGTCTTCTCTCGTAGGGCTGAGGAAAGAATACATCCTTAGCCTCAATATTCAAGAAAAGTCGAGCTGAATCACCTTTTTTGTAGCTATTCTTTAGATCTATGATCGTCGGTTTTGATAACGGGAATATATGGTGGATCCCCTTGTTAATGAATTCTGCTTCATTCTGCCGAAGAATCACCAATCTGCTTGTGGCATTCTCCCCCTGCTCAAACCATTTTCCAAAAATCGTAATGGCCAAGAGCATAGCTACAACGACAAGATGCCTGAAACTAATTTTAGCGTTTGTGAATATCATTCTGTCGACTTTTTATTCTGATCTTTCTGGATTCTAAAAAGAAAAATGCCGAATATCGCAGCCTACTATAATCTTGAAATCATGAATAT
>CAYPDD010000041.1:819-6029 GCA_964409395.1 uncultured Candidatus Saccharibacteria bacterium
CTCTGTGGGAAAAATTCGGCCACTATTTCGAAATCGTAGCTACCGTCAGAGTTTTTTTGACATTTAGATGATTCACCACAAATTTTATTTGGATCAATCAGCCAAGAGTTGGAATAGCCGTTAGCGACAAGACGCATATCGTCGAGAATCGGCTTTTGAAACCAGGTTTCTGTAAACGATCCATTCGAAAGATTGTCGTTTTGAATAGTGCCCGATAAATTTTTGGAGACAAAACCAATAGCTTTCGTCGCTTCATCTTGTTTCTGGACACCAGGCAACCCAAGGCTTGAGATTAATCCCGTGCCTATGTAATCGTCTAATTCTGTCGTGGTAGCCTGAAAATTATCGTTTCCTTCGTACTTAACATAATTTTTGACCGAGACAATAAGTTCCTGCTTGTCTAATTCCTTATATTTTTCCTGATAGATCTTCCAATTTGTATTAAAAGTCTCATTAAAAATAAGCGGGAATGCAGCACTGGCCTGATGGAACACAATACGATATTTGGTGGGATTTATTTTTTTAAATTCTATCGCTGGCTTAGCTTCCGTAATTCCTGGAGTTTCCCCCAAAACAGCGCTGTTTGCAATATTTTGGTTAGTTAGGTAGAGTGCCTCTCCTGTTTCCTTCTGGTTCGAACGCTCCGACAAATCTCCGATAAGGATATCTTCCTTATACGACTTCGTCGGCACCCAAAAATGAGGAATGTAATCATTCACAGATACTGCGCTAACGCTGAGCACTTTGTTGTCGACGATATTTGTAGTATCTTCCATTTCAACAAGAGACTTGTTCTTGTCCACAATTAAAGACTTGTCATCAAGCAAAAAGGCTACACTATGGTTTTCTGGCCTGGAAAAAATACTGTTGAAGCCAATGTTGTAATAGTCAAAAAGGTAATTGTAAACGCTTGGACCGAAGTAACCCCAGTCGGTATTGATGTATGCCAAATTATTTTTTAGGTGCAGGATTTTCCCATCAATTTTCTGTTCATCAATTACTTTTTTTGTCTCGAAATATTGTGCTGGCAGGTTAACCCCGTATGCCTTCTTGTCAACAGTGCTGTTCCCCACCACATCCAGATTTTGATAAAACTTACCGTCTAGAAGAGGGTAACTCGAAATCAGCAAGGTCAGCGTCAAAAGGGATGTGATAATTAATTTATTGTTCCCTTTGAATTTTTGAATAAAACCAAACAATAATATTGAGTAAAAAATCGATAGAAAGAAAACTGCCCCTGCGGTCGTCCTCAAAAAAGCCAGCAATCCTACCCCAGAGACCAGAGCCATATAGATAAGCCCGAAGGGCGGGTTGGGCCCGACGGCGAAGAACAGATATGTGCACACCAGCAACAAAAGCGCTATCTCAATCTTGGCTACTTGTCGATTTTCATTGTCGTAGAAAAGATTAAATAGCAAGCAGATGAAAAACAGGGAACCCGCGAAAACCACCTTTTTGGAAGCGTTATAGACATTCCTGTCTCCAGCATTGATATTTTCGCCGCTATGGTGCAGCTGTACCATCTTTTCGATTGTAGATGAACCCTGGTCCATGAAAAGCCCGGCGTCGCTATAGTTTTGCTTTATATGCACTCCATAGTTCTCAGGAGAATAGTTCAAGGCGAAGAATACTAGAGGCAACAACAAATAAAAGGAGAAGAGAAAAAATAATATTATTTTCCACCAGTTTCTCAGAATTGATTTCAAATTTATAATTTTGAGAATCAGCGCCAAGACCATCATAGCGAAAGCAAAGAGGTAGAGGAAAAACAGGTATTTGGGATTTGGCAAATCTACTGATGCGAAGAATATCACCACATTTGACGTGAGAATATCGAAAAAAGTGATTCTCCGCGCCACAATGATTTTAATTATGAAATAGACAAACCAGGGAGCGAAGGCGTAGATAAAACAATAGTGCCAGCCGTTTAGAACAGCTGGTGAGATAATATAAAAAACTGCAGGGAAGGTTAAGTAGATGTTGCTCTCAGGTTTGTAGAGTGTTTTGCATATTTTATAGATCGCTAAGCCAGCTATAAAATTAAAACTAAACAGAATAATCGCAGAAACAGCCGTCAGGCTTAGAGCAAGATAGCTTGCGGCTTTATAGATCGAATATAGCGGAGCGAGATTTTGAGAGAAATATTGTCCATTTTCACTGCCGTACCATTGCCAAAGAAATTTTTGGACGCCTTCTGGATTGAAAGGAAGAATCGTATCGCCACCAATCGCGAGCTTGCCCCAAGTATAGTACACGGGGATAAGAGACACTAGAATAATTACCAGAAATGGAAAAAACTTAAGAAATATTTTTGAAAATTTATTTGACATATGTAGTCTGGTCGTCAATTTATTGATTTAAGTTCGGTTTGTGCTACTTTTTCCCAGGAAAAATTTTCAAGTAAGGCGCGGCCCGCTTTATTATTAAAGTCTCTTTTGTCGAATAAATCAATCACTGCTGCTGCGACTGATTTATAATCCTTTTGAGCGAAAACCCTCAGTTCGTTATTCTTATAGTAGTCGTACGCCGATAGATGGTATACGAAGCAGACAAGACCAGACGATACGGCTTCCATCAGAGCCTGGGGGAACCCCTCGCTTTCGCTAAAAAACCAAAAGCATTTGCTGCTTTTGATGATATCGTATTTTTCCTGACCAGACTTGTAGCCTAGAAACAAAATATTATTAGTTAGATTCATCTCCTGAATCTTGCTATTAAATTTTCTAACTGTTTCGCTCTCGCCATCCCCCATAATGCCCAACTTGAAATTGGGAAATCGCTCGACAACAAGACTCAACACGCGCAAAAGTTCGTAAATGCCCTTCGCTTCATGGATCCGGCCGATGTATAAGGCGTCTATCTCCAAGTCACTTATTGTCTTAGCCTTTTGTATCATTTCTATCTCGACGCCATTCCCCGTTGAGACAATTTGCGTTGGCGAAAATTTCTTCTCCTTAAGGTACGCGAGCATATTATCCGAAGGGGCGAATATTCTGTCAGCTTTTCTGATCAGCCGAGAGCTGATGATAAAAAAGAACCAATTAAGAAAACGTATTATCTTATTTCCAGCACCGCTAAGCGGGACCGTATTGTCAAAGACGGTAAGCCAGATGAACTTATTTTTTCTCGTCTTTAACACTAGTGGAATGAAAATAAGATCCAATACCGAAGAGATGGTATAAACTATGGGGAATTTTTCATCTTCTATTCTGCGAAGATAGCCGATAGAAACAAGATTGCGCCGTAAACATTCGATCATAAATCTGATTTTATTGGTACTTTCGGAACGGCTAACTATTTCGATCGATTTAAACGGAGAGCCACTGAGCGTTGCGTTTAACATCTCGGCCAATTCACCACTTGCAAAAATAGTTACTTCATAACCGTTCTGTTTCCAATAGCTCATCTTCTCCAACAGCGGTACTGTATTGCCGACAATTGGAAAAGTATTGAGGTTAAATAATATTCTCTTGTCAGTCATTTTATTTTGGGAATCCCAAATTTAAAAAAGTATTTTATTTTTGAACTAGAGATGGACATATTGGCGACTATGTCGCGGTCACTTACTTTTCTCTTCGATTGTATGGCTTTCCTTTTTTGCAAAATAGTAGGTAGATGGGTAATGATCCAATAGTATGCTTTGGGATAAGACGAAACAAATTTGAAATTGAAGGTCAAAACAAATAGGAGTATCTCCAGCAGATTCGACACAATGACCAGGGGCAAGATCAATGCTAACATCAGAAAAGAATAGTTTTTGATTAGATTCTGGAGTACGTTTCTCTCTCCGAGATATCTTTTGAATGTATTGGTGGTATATTTGCTGACTTCTTTCTTGATGCCTCCGCTCTGCGTCGCCCCTCCGCTATAATGATAAAGATACGACTTTGGGACAGTCACCAAATCGATGCCCAGTAGGCGCGCTCTCCACGAAAGATCAATATCTTCTTGATACATAAAATAGTCCTGATCAAACATCCCTAAATCGATAAACAGTTCTTTCCTCATAAAAATAGCAGCCCCATCAGCAAAAAATATTTTGCCGTCCGCTGGGTATCCGAAAACATCTAGCCCCATACCGTGATGCAAGAAAGTGCCGTCGAAAAGGTATCGTTTTGGCATTAATAATGCTCTTTCTCTCTCAGGATGGTTCAACAATTCCTGCAGACAATTTTTATCTATTTTTGTATCAGGATTTAAAAAAAATAGGAACTTGCTTTTCGCTTGTTCGGCTATTATATTGTTACCTGCCGCAAAGCCAACATTTTCACCTTCGACTATCTTGATTTCGGGATGTTTCTGCTGATAATTTCTGGCCATTTCGACCGTACCGTCGGAAGAACCACCGTCGTAAATCAAGACTTCGTCTGGGACAATCGTTCCAGCAAAAATTGATTCAACATACTCCTTCAAAAAGTCTTTGGTATTGTACGTGACTGTAATTATGGAAACTGTTTGATTATCTTTTGTCATAATTCATTTGTTTTTTTCAGGATAGAAAATTCTCTAATTTTCAGTAATAGTTCTGATAATTTTTGCTGGGTTACCAGCAATTATTGAAAAATCTGGAAACGACTTAGTGACAACGCTATTGGCGCCAACTATACAATGTTTACCCAAGTGGACACCCTTTAAGATAAATGAATGAGCCCCAATGAAACAATCATCCTCAATAATAATGTCCTGTCCCTCCGTTAAGTTGCTCTTTAGGGGGGAGGCGGATAGTTCTTCGAAACCATGATTATGATCAAGGAGTGAAATATCGTATGAAAGCAAACAGTTAGCCCCGATCTTTACCAGCTTGTTAGCTGCAATCGTGGCTCTTCGACCAATTTGAGAATTATCTCCAATAAATATCTGACCGCTCCCAACTGTATGTATCCAAGAATTTTTCCCAATTAAGCAATTGTCTCCAACTCTAATATTTTTAAGTTGCTCGAACAAAAAGTCATATCCAGGAGCGATAAAGCTGTTTTTCCCGAACTTCATACCCTTCGCTCGTGCCGGGATTGAAATAATGTATCCAAAAATACCGAACAACAATTTCATATTATTTTAATCTTAATTTTATATCCTTAAGTTTACTCGCTTTGACAGTCCGCTTAAACCAGTCGACAAGGGGGATCAAAATAAAACGGGGGGTAAGTGTAACCCCAATAACAAAAAACCAGAATTCAGTACATAAAGATCATTATATACAAGCGCGTTCA
>CAYPDD010000042.1:0-5764 GCA_964409395.1 uncultured Candidatus Saccharibacteria bacterium
GATGAGGATTTGGAGTTTTACTACGAGGATATCGCTGACAAAATAGACCGAATCTGGGAGTTACTAGACAGTCATAAAGAGGTTGTAGATGTCTTACAGCGCACAAATGAATCTCTCCTAACTCAACGTTTGAATGAAGTCATGAAGATGCTAACAATTATCTCGGTAATAATGTTGCCGTTGACGGTGATAACCGGTTTCTATGGTATGAATGTAGCAGGTCTGCCTTTTGCGGAAAGTACATTTTCAACAGAGATAGTTTTTGGGTTTATGGTTTTGGTCAGCGTGACAATGCTTTTCTACTTTAGAAAGAGAAGTTGGCTTTAAAACTTCTCAAAATGATATTCCTGTGTTATTATTAAGCAAATAAACAAGATTGAAAGTATGGTTAAAAAGAAAACAATGAAGGCATATCTGGCGGTTTTTATTCTTTTTGTGGCTGCAATAGCCTTATATTTCTTTTTGCCAAAAATGTTTGCTGATGAAGTTTATCCACTTAAATATGCAGATTATATTCGAACATATTCTACAAAATATGATGTTGATCCAGCGCTGGTCGCAGCGGTAATATTCCAAGAGAGTAGATTTAATCCAAAAGCTGTTTCGCCGGTGGGAGCGCAGGGGTTGATGCAATTTATGCCAGGAACTGCTAGTACGATGGCGAAAGAAACTGGCAGATGGCCAAAATATGATATTTTTGATGCTGAAACCTCAGTTGATTTTGGTGCAGCTCATTTACGTGATTTACTACGAAAGTATAATGGTTCTGTCGAACAAGCGTTGGTTGGTTACAATGCTGGTACTGGGACTGCTGACAGTTGGATTAGAAAAAATATTTTTGACAAAATTATCCATAGTAATTCGAGTGGTGAGACGGTAAATTATGTGAAAAAAGTGACAAACTATCAGAATGTTTACAAAACAATGTACGCTCGTGAACTTGGTTTATTGGGAACCGTTGAATTAAAACAAGCAGCCCCAGAGGAAGAGCAGGCGAAAATCAGAGGTTTTGTTTGGTCAAAGATTTTCGGCAGTATGTTTAGTTTTTAAATTGGTTAGATGATGGATTCCAAAACATTGAGAGAAAAATTTATTAGTTTTTTCAAAGAAAAGGGGCACTTTGTGCTTCCTTCTGCTTCTTTGGTGCCAGAAAATGATCCGACAGTTTTGTTCACGACAGCGGGTATGCACCCCTTGGTGCCATATCTGATGGGTGAAAAACATGCAGGAGGTACTAGACTTTGCAATATTCAAAAATGTATCCGAACGGGTGATATCGATGACGTTGGCGACAAAACCCACTGTACTTCTTTCGAGATGCTTGGCTATTGGTCGCTCGGCGACTATTTCAAAGAGGACGCAATTAAATTTATCTTTGAATTTCTAACGAAAGAGCTGAAGATTGATTCGAAAAATTTGGCGGTCACTTGTTTCGAGGGCGACCCAAAACATAATATTCCAAAAGATAATGAAGCAGCTGATGTCTGGAAGTCCCTAGGGATTTCAGAAGATAGAATAGCTTTTCTTGGCTACGAAGATAACTGGTGGGGACCGGCTGGAACAACTGGCCCATGCGGGCCTGATACAGAGGTCTTTGTTTGGACTGGTGGGGGAGAAGTGCCAAAGAAGTATAATCCAACTGACAAAAAATGGGTCGAAATATGCAATGACGTCTTTATGCAGTACAACAAAACCGAGGACGGGAAATTTGATCTTTTGGCTCAAAAAAACGTTGATTTTGGCGGCGGAGTAGAGAGAATATTGGCATACCTAGATGGGCGAGACAATGTCTTCGAAACTGACCTTTTTGAGCGTATTTTGAAGGAAATTGAAAAAATTTCTGGTAAAAAATATGCTGAAAATGAGAAAGAATTTCGGATCATCGCTGATCATTTGAAGGCAGCGACATTTATGATAAATGATGGCGTTGTACCGTCGAATAAGGATAGGGGATACGTCTTGCGCCGTTTAATTCGTCGGGCGATTGTGAAGGGTCATCAGCTTGGAATTAGTGAAAATTTTACGACAAAAATTGCTGAAAAAGTATTTGAAACTTATGAAGGAACATATAGTTTTAAAAAAGAAATGATTTCTTCTGAGCTCGAGAAAGAGGAGAGCAAGTTTCGACGAACGCTCAAAGATGGATTGAGAGTTTTGAACTCCTATGAGGAAATAAATAGTAAAAATTTATTTGATCTTTATCAATCATTTGGTATACCTCTCGAGATTAGCTTAGAGGAATTAGCCAATAAGAAAATTGAAATCAACAATTCAACAATTGATCAATTCAACAATCTAGTGCATGAGCATCAAGAGCTCTCTCGTACTGCCTCCGCCGGGATGTTTAAGGGCGGACTGGCTGACGCTGGTGTCGAAACGACAAAATTACACACTACGGCTCATCTGATGCTTGAAGCTTTACGTAGAGTTCTCGGCGACCATATTTATCAAAAAGGTTCTAATATTACGCCAGAGAGATTGCGTTTTGATTTTTCTCACTCTGAAAAGATGACGCCAGAACAGATCAAAGAGGTGGAAGATATAGTAAACGAGCAGATTCGGAAAGATTTGCCAGTTAATATGACCGAAATGGGTGTAGATGAGGCCAAAGCGCAGGGCGCAATGGGTGTTTTTGACGCTAAATATGGTGAAAAAGTAAAAGTATATACGATAGGGGAATTCTCTAAAGAAATTTGCGGTGGTCCACATGTATCTCATACTGGCGAACTAGGTCGTTTCAAGATACAAAAAGAAGAAAGCTCCTCATCAGGGGTTAGAAGAATAAAAGCAATACTCGAGTAATACAGAAGCATTTCAGCCTGAATTTATTGACTTAAATGCTTTTTTATTGTACAATAAAATGTCTATTTAATTATAGACACAGATTTCAAACATAGTGTGAAAAAGGGGGCTATTATGTTGAAAAAGCTTTTCATTCTAGCCCGACGCGCTTTTAGCGCTATGGTTAGAAATGAGGTAAACGGTCAGGAACTGTCAAAAAAGCAGAAGATGATTCTGAAGATTGCCGGATTCTTGATTCTACTACCTCTCGGCATATGGGCAATATTCTCATGGAAGATTGTGCTTACAATTACCATGATTCTGATTGCCTGCGTGGCGATGCGAGAATACCTCTCGATCATTCAGGAAGAATCAATTATCAGAGAAAGAGATTTCTTTGTATATCTAATGCTTTCTGCTTTGATTTTTTGGTCTTTCGAGTCCTGCCACGCCACTGTCGGATATCCGGTGTATTTAATTGTCACGATGATTGTTCTAGGCGTCTTAACTCTAGAAAGACTGAAATCATCGAAACAATTTCTTGCCTCTCTGCCGGCAGCCTTGTCTTATATGGGATTATTTGTTTCCTTTGTCTTGATCAGAGACTATAGTAAGCAAATTTATCTCGAGGTGCCCAATTGGTTATCCCGTCTATCCAAGAATTATCTTGTTTCAGACTGGCACGACCAGGGCTGTTATTTATTGGTCATCACTGTTTTAGCAGTGGTGGCTTGCGACACTTTTGCCTATATCGGTGGAAAGTGTTTGCAAAAGACTGTGATTGGCCAGTATAAGCTGGCACCAAAACTATCGCCAAACAAAACGGTGGTAGGATCAGTCTCCGGATTGATCGGTGCTATCTTAGTTACTGTCTGGCTTTCAGATTCTCTGAATGCAGAAATACCTTTTCCAGCTTTGCTTGGCCTTATCGTGGGAGTAATTTCCCAGATTGGCGATCTTGTTGCCTCAGGTCTTAAGCGCCTATTCGGTGTTAAAGATTCAGTTCAAATCGTTCGTCACGACTTCTTTGGCTACGGCGGTATCTTAGACCGTTTCGATAGCCACATGTACGCGGTTTCGGCGGCGTACATTTACTTCTGGTTTGTAATCCATTGAACCGGGCATTTATGCTCGGTTCAATTTTGTTAATAAGACCACTTTTATTGCTTTTTGCAAAGTTTCTGTATATATTACTGCCAGAGGAGGGCTTTATTGTTATTTATAACGATAGGGCTCTTTTTGTTGCGACGATATAGTCGCTCACAATCTGTATTCTGCATTCGCAGAGAAGGAAGGTATCTCGATTGAAGACAACACGTGAATGGTTGCTTCAGCTATGCGCAAGTGTAGCAGGTATGATAATCATACCACTGGACTTTGATTCGCCTGAAAAGGCAATCGCAATGGTGGACAGAATGTTCGCGAAGGGCGTCAAGTTCTTCAAGGTTGGTCTGGAACTCATCATGACTGGCGAATTCGCCTCGGTCGTTCGACACATTATCGCGATCGGTGGAGCAGTCTTTCTTGATGGTAAAATTTCGGACATCCCGAATACTGTGGCTGGCGCGGTCAAATCTCTTGTTCGACTTGGCGTGCACATGATTAATATGCATTGTTTGTCAGGTCTTGAGGCGATGAAAGCCGCTAAAAAAGCTGCCGAAGAAGAAGCTATCGCATTGGGTTTAGAGTTGAGACCACTTGTTATCGGTGTTACTGTTCTCACGAGTCTTGACTATCCGGCACTATGGCGTCTCGGCCTATTCAGAGCTAACCCTGAGTATATGACGAAGAAAGCAAAGATCGCCGCTTTAAAATCGTCGGTAGTTAAATTAGCTCTTCTTGCACAAATAGCTGGTCTTGATGGGGTCGTAGCATCGGCTCAGCATGTTAAGGCAATCAAGGCAGCTTGTGGTTCTAATTTCTTAGTCGTTACTCCTGGCATACGCTTTAGCGACGGTGCCGTTCAGGACCAGAAACAGGTTGTAACTCCAGGAATCGCGATCGCTGACACAACCGGCTGATGGTAATATCGACGCAGCCGTAGCACGAGCCATCCGTGAGATCGAAGAGGGTTTAGAGGCTCGAAGAGTTGCCTAAAGGAGGGTGAAATTGTGAATATTCTGTCGCTACAAAATGCTCAAGAAGCATTAAAGATCCGGCTTTCCGATCCTGGTAGAGTGGATATGATGAGTCAAAGGGAGTTTGACTATCTCCTCGGACTTTTCCAAGCGCTGTGGATCTACCCGGGTGAACCTCGGGCCGAAGTGGCTCACGCTATTACGCGAGCCGAGGAATGCACCGACGGATTCGTCAATTGCATGGCCCTGCTGGACAATGTCAATCTCTGTGAAATGTTGGCATACCAACTCGTTATGCGATTACGGGCGCGAAATGATTGCCCTGACGATATTCGTCTTATTGTTGATGCTGCTTACTCCGGTACTGATCTGGGGAATGCAGTCGCTCGGATCATTATGCGTGGCCAAATCTGCTCGCCTCGGCATCGGACTGTGGAGAAAGATAAGGAAGGGAACCCGACCAAGTTCCGCGGGACGGTAAAATCGGGTGAGAACGTTCTCGTTGTCAACGAGTTAATGACAACTCCCGAAGGTAGTACCCAAATGGCAAAAAATGCCGTCATCACTGTCGGTGCTACTCCGGACCAGTTCGTTCCATATGCGTTGGTGTTGGTTGATCGTTCCGGTGTGGGACACCTGCAAGATGGAACATTGGTCCTCTCGGTTGGTCAGTACAATATTAAAACCTACAAGCCGGGACCAACAACCTGTCCATACTGCGCGGCGGGTTCGCCTCGCTATAAACCCAAAGAGGGCGACAACTGGCAACTCTATTTTAGCCAGTAGTCGGACAATATTTTTAGGGGAGGTGATCGTCCTAATGGACAAACTCGAGTCGGTTCGCCATTGCGCGGACCGACTCGATTGTTTTAAAATATATTTTTGTTATACTATAGATAAGCCTT
>CAYPDD010000043.1:0-5627 GCA_964409395.1 uncultured Candidatus Saccharibacteria bacterium
GCAGTAGGGTTCATCTTTTTTGTTGATAAATATCCAAGAACCATGGAGGCTGACTTGAAGCAATACTCTTTGACTAAGCCATTAGCGCATTTTATTAGTTCTAAAGAAGAGTAATTATTTTTTTCAGCAAATAATTTCTTAATCTCTCGCTGATACATTCTCTCTGATTCCTCCGTCATAATGCCCGTAAGTGCTTGGGTTCCTTGCTCACTATGGATTCTTGACCGAACCAGGCTTTTCTTTAGATGTAAAAAGTTGGTATAGTCTGCCATCTTGAACCAGAGATCATAATCTTGAGAAGTTCTCAATTTTTCATCGAAAAGACCGGCCTTAGAAAAAAGTGATTTGGCAATCAGAAGAGTACAGCCATGTATTGGGCTGGATTGGATAAGCTCAAATTTTATTTTGTCAGCCGGGAAATCTTTGACTTTAACATTGGCAAAAGTCTTTGAGTGCTCATTCATCAAGTCATAGTCACCAAAAATAATTGTTTCCTTGTTTTCCTGTTCGGCTAAAAGCTTGATTTGAGATTCAATTTTATCAGGGAAGTAAGTGTCATCATGACTAAGCCAAGAGAAATACTCCCCCTCCATCTTCTCTATCCCTAAATTTAGCGCTGAGGAAACTCCACCATTTTTTTTGTTAAAATAACGAATCTTTTTCCCATAAGATTGAGCTATTTCTTCTGTGGCTCCATCATCAGACGAGCCATCATTAACCACGACAACCTCTAAATTAGAGTATGTTTGTGCAAGAGCACTATCGATAGCCTCACGAAGATAATTCTTCCCATTAAAAACAGGGATTACGATGGATACTTTTGGAGTAAATATCATAAATTACTTCCAGTAACTCAATACGATCTTGGAGATTGTATCACTGATGTTATCAACCATATATTCAACAGGTGGATTCCATTTTGGTTCGACGCTAGTAACAGTTTTGACGCCTCGCATAATAACTTCTGGCTCACAACCAGCGATAAAATTACTGCCGACCTCAATTGTTTCTGGCCTCTCGGTCACATCACGGAGTGTCACATTTGGCACACGATAGATTGAGCACTCTTCCTGAACAGTACCACTATCACTCAATGCACAAAAAGCATTTTTTTCAAGATTCACAAAATCAAATAGTCCTAGTGGCTCTAATGCTTTTACATCTTTGTTTAGTTTAAGATTTAGCTTCCCGAGACGATTTCTTGTTCGAGGATGAACACTCCAGATAACTGGCATATTATAATCTTCATTGAGCTTATTAAGGGCGGAAACAAATTTCTTTAGTCTCTCATCGATATCAACATTTTCAGCTCGATGAAGAGTGACCAAGAAATAATTTTTGGCCTTGATCTCTAATTTCTTCATTATGTCGCTACCATCAATTTCATCAGCGTAATGTTCTAGCACCTCTTTGATTGGGTTGCCGGTGACAAAAATTCTTCTTCCCTCTATGCCTTCTCGAAGTAGGTTAGCTCTGCTTCTCTCTGTATAAGGCAATAAAATATCACTGTTATGATCGATGAGCCTTCTATTCGTTTCCTCTGGAACGCGATCGTCAAAGCAACGATTCCCCGCTTCCATATGGAAAACTCGAACACCAAAACGTTTTGCAACGATAGCACCGAGACTGCTGTTAGTATCACCCAAAACTAAAAAGGCATCTGGTTTTTCTTTTTCGATGATGCCCTCAAGCCCAGCGCAGATTGTACCAATCTGCTCGCCAAAAGTTCCCTTGGCGCCCAAATAGTAATTGAATTTTCTAAGCCCAAGCTCTTTGATAAAGATATCATTGAGATTAACATCGTAATTTTGACCAGTATGGACGATGACCTGATCGCAAAGTCCATCAAGTTTTTTGACAATTAAACAAAGTCTGATTAGCTCCGGACGAGTGCCAAGGATTGTAAGCAATTTCATTATTTATCCTCCAAAGAGCCATATTTAGCGACTTCAGCGACCATCTCTTCGACTGTTGGTGGAACTTTATAGCCAGCTGCTTGCCATAACTTAAGATTGCCCTCTTCATTGGTCGTCGCGAGAGTTCTATCAATAACCTTGTCAGCTGCTACTGGATTTATTTTTATATCCTCTCGACCGAATTCTTTAGCAAAAGATTTAAGTAAATCTGATTTTGCAATCGTGCTAGTCGGGATAACATGTTGGATATGTCCAAGTTCTAGATTATTTTTGATTACGCCCAAAGATAATTTTGCATATTGAAGGGTTGTGACGCCATTCCACTCATGATTGGTATAGCCATTTAGCTCAGCGTTCTTTGGTTGATTTAAGAACCAGTCCATCAAGGAAAGATGAGATTTAATCTCTGGACCAATAATTGAGCAACGTAAATGAAACACATTTGGAGAATAAACCTCACCAAGATTTTTGGTCTTGCCGTAAACATCAAGTGCATCAAAGACATCATTCTCGGTGTATTTTCCCTTGGCCCCAGAGTAAACACAATCGGTCGCGATTTGGACAACTTTTGTGCCAGTTTTTTCTACAGCTTTGGCAAGCAGATGCGGGAAAAGAGCATTTACCTTTATGGCTCTCTCTGTTTCCGGCGCATTATCGTCATGAATATACGGCTTGATAATACCAATACAGTTTACAGCCCAATCGACATCTTTTAAGACTGCTGCAATCTCCTCGACTGTTGCTTTTTCGGCATCTAGATTTCGCCATTCAATATTTGAATATTTTGACGAAGCAGCGTTTTTGTCCCTAAGTGTACCAACAATGGAAATGGTTTCATCTTTGCTGAAATAGTCCAATACAATCGAG
Source organism: uncultured Candidatus Saccharibacteria bacterium (assembly GCA_964409395.1). GTDB lineage: Bacteria > Patescibacteriota > UBA1384 > XYA2-FULL-43-10 > 1-14-0-10-43-13 > CAYPDD01. The sequence goes on from CAYPDD010000043.1 coordinate 2,784, forward strand.
CCAAGCATGCCCGAACAACCTAAAACAGCAACTGTTTTATTTGCCATTTTGCTCCTTACTTTTTATTAAGATTTATCTTTCAACAACATCCCAGATATTCCAGTATCTTGATTCATAGCGAATATCATCACCTTTTGATTCTTCAATAGAACTAGTCGAGAAGAACATAAGCTGAGCATCTTCTGTTAGGGACATAAAGCCGTTAGCATAGCCAGCGGGGATATATAACATCGTTGGTTTTTTCTCAGAGAGAACAAAACGATTAACTTCAGCTTTTTTGTCTGGCGCATCCCAATTATCAATTGCAACCGCGCCGATAACAGCGGCGCCCTTTACTACTAAGACATATTTAGCTTCTTTTTTGTGAGCATGCCATGCTCGAACCATACCCATTTTATGATTAGAAACCATATAGAAACGTTTAACATCCTTAAAGTCAAAATTGTTGACAAAGCTAACCTGTCCTCGATCATCTACCGCGAGACCACCTTCAATAATTTCTGGTTTTTTATTTTCCATTATCATCTCCATTATTAAAATGATGAGTGTTGAACATCTGCAAATAAGCCTGATTCGAATAAGCAGGGTTATTAATATCTTTGATTCTATTATCTTCAAGCAAAGCTTTGATTTCCATTATTCCATCTTCAATGTTGTATTTTGGCTTGAAAGCAATCTCTGATCTAGCTTTGTCACTACTCGCCTTATAATTTCTTGAATCTTCAAACTTCATTTCAGTCACTTCTAGCTCAACATTATCAAATTTACTTTGAACTTTTTCCGCGAGATCCTTAATTCTGACATTATCAAAATGAAGATTGTAAGTGCCTTTGTAGTCTGTCATCAAATTGTCTGCGCAGGCTTGTGCAGCATCTCGGACATGAAGAAGTGGTCGCCACTGTTCTCCGCCGAAAACTTTGAGTTTGCCCTCTGTATAAGCTCTAGCAACTAAAGTATTTAAAACTAGGTCAAAACGGATTCTAGAGTAAGTATCGCCTAAACCGAAGAGAGTACCAAGTCGGAAGATTAAAGCATTTTTATTCTTCAAATACTTCTCGGCGCCGAGCTTAGTAACAGCATAGATGGATAATGGGTTAGTTGGTGAAGATTCGTCCAAAACTCCGTCCTGTGCACCATAAACTGAACAAGTAGACATAAAAATGATTCGGCCATCAAAATTTTTGGCCAGCCATTTGACGCCATCTTCATTTACTTCACTGGATATTTCAGGGTTTATAGCACAAGCGCCATCTCCGACAATTGCAGCCAACCAAACTACAGCATCAGCCCATTTAAGAAGTGGAAGTAGTTTTTTGTGATCTCTAAGATCACCATAAACAAAAGGGACTTTTTTTAAATAACTGTTTTCATAGAGCAAAGCATCATAAACCTTAACTTCATGTTTCGAGCTTGCCAAGATATCAGTCAATGCACCACCGACATAACCGGCACCACCGACGATAAGAACCTTCATATGAACCTCCAAAAAATTAAAATCTTTTGAAATCACCTTAACACACAGGCAAAGTTAACGTCAACTTTACTTTGAGCGTAAAACTATCTCAGGAATTCACCCTCTTTAACCGTTCTTTGATCAATCATTAAATTATTTCTAAGAAGAAGCGCTTTTGTTCCCTCTAAGTCTAATAATGATGGCCCATCAGAACTATATTCGCCCTTCAAAACGTTTTTCTCTTTTGGCAGTTTTATTATTTCTGGCAACATTGGTTTGATGGCATAATATTCGCCTCTATCAACACTTCGCCAAGCCTCTTCCTCAGAGATCATCGCTTCATGTAATTTTTCACCTGGTCTAATCCCTGTTACTTCAATCTTTATCTTTCGGTCCCCAATCAGTCCTTTAGCAATATCAACCATAAGAGTTGAATCAACCTTTGGCACATACGTTTCACCAGGATTAGCGCCCTCTATTGCAGCGAAGATTACATCAACGGCTCTCTCGAGGGGTAATAGAAAACGGGTCATTCTTTCATCTGTAATTGTCACAGGACCACCATTTTTGATCTGCTCGTGGAAAAGAGGAATTGCTGAGCCACGAGAGGCTAATACATTACCATTTCGAACACAAATAAATCTGGTTTTTGGATTTAATATATTAGCGCCGATAAAAACTCTTTCCATTAGGGATTTAGTCATGCCCATTGCGCAAACCGGCTTACAGGCTTTATCGGTAGAGACTCCAACAACAGTTTCAACTTTCAGATCGTTTTCTCTGATTGCTCGGATAATATTTTCTGGACCAATTACATTTGTTTTTACAGCTTCAAAAGGAAAATATTCGCATGAAGGAACCTGCTTTAGAGCTGCAGTATTAATGACGATATCAGCATCCTTTAAAACAGAACAAACTGAATGATAATCACGAAGATCGCCGATTCTAAACTCTAAAATTTTCTTGAAATTGTTATAAAGCAAATCATAATCAGCACTCTCTCGGTGCTCATATTCCATCCGCATAAAATGTTGTTTGGCCTCATCACGAGAGAAAACAATCACTTTTTTGGGCAGGTCATCGTGATTCCTCAAAAGTCTCTTAATCAGAACCTTACCGATTGAACCAGTGCCACCAGTAACAACGACCGTTTTGCCTTTAAATAAATTCATAGAAGAACATCTCCTTGTGATCAAAACACTTAATTATTGCTTCACTCAATATAAATTAATATTACTTATTTATCAACACAAAACAGGCTATTGTCTAACTTCACTATAAACATCTTTGTAAAATTGTATCGCTTTTTCTTTTAAAAATTGGTGATCGAGACGTTTTCCGGCAGTCTTGGCGTTTTCGATTGCCGCAGTATCTACTAATTTATCATCTGT
>CAYPDD010000044.1:0-5486 GCA_964409395.1 uncultured Candidatus Saccharibacteria bacterium
TGCTGAGCGAATTACCGTGGCGGATAAACTTTTGCGCCAGGCTTGTATTCGAGAGCGAGGTGCAGAGCAAGTTGGTTTTATCGATTTAGAGAATGAAATTTTGAATCTCGAGATGACCAATGGTGAGCTTTGCATTAATGCCATAAGATGCGCTGGTGCTCTTGCAACTTGGAAAAATGAAAGATCTTTTTTGAAATTAAGATCTTCTGGTTTGACTGGTTTGGTTGAAATTAAGGCGGAGGAATCGGGGAATGGTGAATATTTTGTTGAGGCTAAGTTTGAGCCTAGCGTCATAAAAAAAGTTGTCAGAAAAAAATTGCTTATCGGTTCGGAGTCTATTGATTGCAAATTAGTATATCTTTCCGGAATTGCTCAATTACTTGCAGATTGGGACACTTTGCCTTTTTCCATTAAAAAATTATTCTCAGATAAAAATAAGGGGCTTAATAGTTCGAAGATTACTGATTTTGAGCTCTTTTTTAACCAGATTTATCGATCTAAAAAATTTTTAGTTAGCCAAAGTGCGGTTGGCTTCGTGGCGTTTCAAAGACTGACGTCAACAAAATATAGAATCTGGCCTTTGGTGAAAGTAAATGGTCTAAAAACTATTTTCTATGAAACAGCCTGTGGCTCGGCCTCGCTTGCATTGGCCTACGCCCAGCGCAGTTCTACTCAAGGTCAAGAATTTGAAGTGATGCAACCCAGTGGCAAGCTTCTAAGAATCTTTATTGGTAAATCCGATATTTTTGTCAGAGGCGAAGCAAAAATTTTGCTCGAAGACATCATCCTAATTTAGTTTTCTCCTGGGTGAGAACCAGGCGTTAGAGGCTAACGCTTGAGATCACTCGGGAGGGACAGAAATGTACCTTAATATTCCAAGGCATTTATTTGCCAAAAACCCAACTCCAATCTGCCTTAATGGCAGGACCATTATCGTAACTGGTTTTGGTTGCGACCCTAACTGCGAAGTACCTATCCGATTGCCTGCGTATATTTTGCCAGCTATCTCTTTATTAGAGGGGCTGAGCCAAAATAAAACAGAAGTCGATGTAGAAATTTATTTTGCAGAAAACTATTCAGCTCTTCTCCTCGGCGAGGGATTTGAGCCATTCGTTGCATCTTGCACCGATTTGGCGTCTAAATATCTAGACGCTTATATTACTCGCTTTCACCCCGATGCCAAAATACGCATTCTCCGTGATCGACCGATTGGTCAAGATGAATGGCTAATAATCGATGAGATGGCAGAATATCTCTCCAAACATGGTGGAAATCGTGTTCAGCAATTTGCTGAAAACAGGGGTGGGCGGCCAGCTTTCAAATATATGGCTGCCCATGCCTGGTATATGCGTGATCCACTAGTTATTCTACGCGATCGCCAACCCTTGCAGATTGATGGTGCAAGGAAGTGGAATAACGTAATTATGGTCGGTGGCCTAGCAGAGGAGATCTTCTACGAAGCTAGGTGTGTATTAGCTGGCATGGGTGCACATTCCGACTGGCAGTCTCATCAACTGTTTACTCCTATTGGGCGTCGTCCTACCTATCATCGAGTCGACAGTGAGCCGATTCTGGGCGATTTCCCGGATTCAATTGAAGAATTACTTGGCGTCTCAAGGGAGATCCATCGTGATTTCGTCTATCTTCTCGCTGACGCGAGCGATGACAAAGACTACTTCATTGTCGAGAGGCGAGGAAATTTCTCCTCTCTCGACCAATCTCGTTTGCAAAAAGGTTGGGATAACCTAAAGGAGGTTACCAAACTCATATCTCAAACAATTACTCTGGACAGTGGCTAGCGGGATTAATTTCTCCGCTGTGCTATTAACTCCAATCTATCCGAGCCCCGTTTCATACGGGGCTTTTCCAATATTAAAATAAAATTTGCTGGCCGGTGATACCGGCCAGCAAGATCAGAAGATAATCTCTTCTGCGTCGAAGATTGGTCCATCTGTGCAGACCCTTTTGTTGATTTTTCTACCCAGAGCGTCTTTTACTGGAATTACACATCCGAGGCAAGCGCCATAGCCGCATACTATGATGTTTTCCATGGCGATTTGACATGGGGTGTTCCACTCTGCTGCCAATTCGGCAACTCTTTTCAGCATCGGCCTTGGGCCACATGCATAAATGATGTGATACCAGCATCCTTGTTGGAGATCTCTTTCAAGTTGATCGGTAATCAATCCTTTGTAGCCGAGGCTGCCGTCATCAGTTGCGATGCTGAAGAGATTGATATCATCCCAGCGTTCTTTCAGTACGAACCTCTCGGCTGTTTTAAAACCACCGAAGAACTGGCGCACATTTGTTGGAAGTGATTTATTCAGGAACATCAATGGGAACGCTCCAATACCGCCTGCTACCATGGCAATTCTGTAGTGGTTAGGGTTGATCGTGAATCCATTGCCGAGCGGACCCATGATGTAATTCTTCCGACCAACTTTGAGTTTTGAAAGGTACTTCGTTCCTGGCCCCTTCACTTCGACTCCGATTGAAACAGTTCCCTTCGTCTTGTCCGTGTCGCAGATGCTAAACGGACGTCGCAGGGTCAGATTATCTCCACAGTAAACGTGGATAAACTGTCCTGCTATCGCTTCTTCAGCGATTTCTGCGGCAGCAAACGTCAATAGATGAATTGACGATGCTATCTTTTCATTCCCGACGACTAGCGCCTTCATATCAAATGGCACTTGCCTCGCCTCCCTTTTTTTGTATTTTTCTCTCCAGCCAATATAGCCAAGACAAGAGATTAAGTCAATTTTGACTTGAATTGCCTCACGCTTAAAGGTAAAATCAGAGTATGAATAAACAAGAAGCAAAAATTAGAATAGATAAATTGCGCGGATATATCGACGATATGCGGTATCGTTATCATGTCTTAAATGAGCCGGGAGTTACCGACGCTGATTATGATTCTCTGATGGAAGAACTTGTGAAATTGGAAAAAGAATTTCCGGAGTTTTATTCATCAGTTTCTCCCTCGCAAAAAGTAGGAGGAGAACCACTCTCATCTTTTAAATCTATCAAACATCAGTTTCCGATGATTTCCTTAAATGATGCTTTTGATGATGGAGAGATGAAAGATTGGCTTGAAAGAATGGCGCGTCTTGTTGGCCCTGAGAAGATTGAGAAATCAGGCTTCTTTTGTGAGATAAAAATGGATGGGTTGGCAGTGTCACTTGTTTACGAACAGGGAAAGCTTGTCTACGGCGCGACCCGCGGTGATGGAATCACCGGCGAGGATATCACTGAGAATATTAAAACAATCAAAAGTATCCCTTTAGTTTTGAGGGAACAATCTGAATATTATGATTATGCAAGAAATCATCGAGTAGAGATAAGGGGTGAAATATTTATGCCGATTAAGTCATTTCAGGCATTAAATATTGAAAGAGCAAAAGACGGTGAGTCGCCATTTGCAAATCCGAGAAATGCGGCGGCTGGGAGCGTTAGACAGCTTGATCCAAAGATAGCAGGAAGTCGAAATCTTGATTTCTTGGGCTATGGTCTAATCGGTTTCGAAACTGAAACACACGAAGATGAGCATGCAATTATAAAGGATCTTGGCTTGCCTACTAATGAATTAAATCAGTTCTGCTCTGACCTTGACTTGATTATTGCGCTTTGGGACGAATGGGAGAAAAAACGGCCAAAACTGCCATATCAAATCGATGGGATGGTTGTAAATATTAATGATGAAAAACTTTATTCACGTCTTGGAATAGTCGGAAAATCGCCGAGAGGCGCGATTGCTTTTAAGTGGCCGGCAGAAGAGGTGACTACAGTTGTTGAAAATATTGAAGTGCAGGTTGGCCGAACTGGTGTTCTGACACCAACAGCACATTTGCGACCGGTTGTAGTTGCTGGTTCGACGGTATCAAGAGCGACACTTCATAATGCTGATGAAATTGGTAAGAAAGATATTCGCATAGGGGACACAGTCATTATTCGAAAAGCCGGAGACATTATTCCTGAAGTAGTCAAAGCCATCACAGAGTTGCGCACAGGCAAGGAGATAATTTTCAAAATGCCAGAGAAATGCCCAATGTGCGGAGGCAATGTTTACCGAAGAGAGGGCGAGGTTGCTTATCGTTGTGCCAATACAAATTGTTTCGCAATGGAGAAAAGAGCACTTGAACATTTTGTTTCTAAAACGGCCTTTGATATTGATGGCTTAGGCGAAAAAATAGTCGAACAGTTGATGAATGTCGGCTTAGTCAAAGATCCCTCCGATTTATTTACCTTAAAATTTGGCGATTTAGAGCCCCTTGAGCGATTTGCTGAAAGGTCAGCGAGTAATTTAATCGAGTCCATCGAATCTCATAAAAAGGTTTCGTTGGAGAGATTTATTTATGCTCTAGGCATTCCGATGGTTGGGATAGAGACAGCGCGTGATATTGCCAAAAAGTTTGGAGAAATTGATAAAATTATGAGGGCTGATAAAGATGATTTTAACGCAATTTATGGCATCGGTGGCAAGGTAGCAGAATCTGTTTATCAATATCTTTCTCTCAAAAAAAATCAGGAGTATATCAAGCGATTCTTTGATTTTGGCGTGACAGTCGAAGCTTACCATTCACCGGTCAAAGATAATCGGTTCCAAGATATGACTTTTGTAGTGACGGGAACACTAGAGACGATGTCGCGAGACGAAGCTCATAAAAACATTATTGAATATGGTGGCAAGACCGGTTCAGCTGTTTCAAAAAATACCAGCTATGTTGTAGCTGGCGAAAGTGCCGGTTCAAAATTGGATAAAGCGAAATTGCTCGGTGTTAAAATATTGTCCGAGCAGGAATTTATTGAGTTGATGAAGTAAGTGTTCTTATTGAACTTGAGCTTATTTGGTGTTAGGATTAGCTTAAATATTTAATTGAATTTTTTCAAATGTCGAAATTAAGTTTAGAAGAAGTTGAACATATTGCAAAGCTCTCAAAGCTTTATTTGAGTGATGATGAAAAAGAGCTCTATCGAGGGCAACTCTCGTCTGTTTTGGAGTATGTAGAGGAGTTGCAAAAGGTAGAGACGGAGGGTGTGACCCCGACGGCTAATATTACTGGACTTGAAAATATTTATCGAGAAGACGGAATCAGAGAATCTGGCATAACGCATGAAGATATTGCTAAAAATGCACCTGAGTTTAAAAAAGATAGTTTTGTGGTACCAGGGGTATTCGAATAGCCCAACAATACGGATAACTAATTTTACGAATAACAGATAAAACAAATATTGGAAAAATGGATAACCTTCATTCGCTTACAATCAAAGAGGCATCAGAGAAGCTGGCCAAGGGTGAGATTACTTCAGTTGAATTAACTGAGGCGATTTTTGCGAGAATTGAAGAGCTGGATGCAAAAGTTGGTGCTTATATTACTCTTTGTAAGGAAAAAGCTTTGGAGATGGCAAAGGCTTCTGATTCGCGACGCAAAGAGGGAAAGAGCTTGTCAGAGATTGATGGCGTACCAATTGCGGTCAAAGATTTATTT
>CAYPDD010000045.1:0-5478 GCA_964409395.1 uncultured Candidatus Saccharibacteria bacterium
TCTTGCCGGTTGGTTTTCCCGTCAGGGCGAAAATATTGAGAAAATTAAGAAAATGTTCTGGCCTTTCATTGGAATCGTTGGATTTATCGCATTTTTAATGTTAATGCAAAAAGATTTAGGGACTCTTTCTGTCTATGTTATTATTTCTGCCGGCATATTCATAATGGCCGGAGCGCCGATATATCAGATCATTGGGGCAGGTGGAATTGGGGCCTTGTTGGTCTGGCTGGCGATTAAACTTGAGCCATACAGAATGCAAAGGCTAATGACCTTTCTGAATCCTGGTGATGACGGTTTGTCAGCTGGCTATCATATAAAAAATGCTCTAATCGCTATCGGATCAGGAGGGCTGTTAGGTCTTGGTTTCGGTCAGAGTCGCCAAAAATATCTCTATTTGCCTGAGGCCCATACAGACTCTATTTTTGCGATTATTAGTGAGGAGCTTGGTTTTGTCAGGGCCGCACTTGTTATTATAGTTTTTACCATAATTGCTTTTAGAGGATTAAAAATTATAAAAAATGCTCCCGATACTTTTGCTAGACTTCTGGCTTCTGGCATTGTCATCTGGATTTTTTTCCAAATGTTTATAAATATTGCAGCGATGTTCTCTCTCATTCCCCTTACGGGCATACCCCTACCATTCATTAGCTATGGTGGCACCTCCTTAATTGTTCTTCTCGCAGCAGTTGGAATTTTGACTAATATATCAAAATACAAAACCATAGAAAGTAGCAGGTAAAAATGAAAAGTAACGATAAAAGTGTTTTATTAGTAGGCGGTGGTTCTGGCGGTCATGCTGCGCCCATTCTTGAAATTTATAAAATACTCAAGAAGCATTCAGATTTAAAATTAACTGTTGTCGGTGGCGGGGGCGAGATTGAGAAAAACTTTTTTGGCGAGATTGCCGAATACTATCAAATTTCTGCCGGTAAGATGCATCGGGTTATTACATGGAGAAATATTGTTGAGTTTTTTAAATTAATGAAGGGATTTTTTCAAGCTTTGTCCTTGTTGCTCAAACTAAGACCAAAAATTATTTTTGCTAAAGGCGGCTATGTATCTCTTCCTATAACTTTTTGGGCGAGGATGCTCGGGATCGATTACTTTATACACGAATCTGATATCGAAATGGGTTTTTCGAATCGTTTAGCCGAAAAAAAAAAAAAAAAGATATTTACAGGTTTTCCAGTAAAGTTTTTCAGTGGTTTTCAGTGGTCAGGGAAGGTAGATTTTGTTGGACAATTAGTTGCTATGCCAAACAATATTAAAAATTTTGATTTTGGTTTTAAAAATGATAGACCGACTATTCTTGTCACCGGTGGTAGCCAGGGATCAAAAATTATTAATGATACGATCTTTAACTCTCTGGATAAAATGTTGCTTAAGTATAATATAATTCATCAAACGGGCGTTCTTTCTTGGGATGATGCAGTTGTTGCTAAAAATGCCCTCAATGACAATATGAAAAATTCATACTTTATAAAAGATTTTCTCGGTGCTCTTGATCAAACTAATATAATGTATTCAGCGATAAATAATGCGGACTTAGTTATTACTCGTTGTGGTTTAAATACTTTAGCGGAAATTGCCTTTCTGGCCAAGCCAATGATTATGATTCCCTATCAACATTCATCAAGTGACCATCAGAATAAGAATGCTAAAGAAATAGGGGAAATCACGGGCTTTCCTATTTTATATGACCGAGAGCTAAATTATAGTTCCTTGGATGCGGTGATTAGTCAAATTTTGAGCCGAAAAGAGACAGCAGAGACAATAGCAGAAAAATATGAGAAGATGTTCCCACAGAATGGGTTAAAAATAGTTTCGGAAAATATTCTAAAAGAGGTTTTATGAAATATCATTTGATTGGCGACCAGGGAATTTCGATGGGTGGCATAAAAAAATATTTGCAAAATACTGGTCATATCGTATCTGGATCTGATCTAAAAACAGGTGGTCATTCGGCAGAGAATGTTAAAGCCGATGTCGATGTAGTGGTTCGAACTTCGGCGGTCAATCCTGGCTGTGACGGCTGGGTTGAAGTTGAGGCGGCCAAACGATTAGGCATAAAAGTTGTAAAAAGATCACAATTACTCGGCGAACTAACAAAAGACAAAAAGGTGATTGCTATTTCTGGTATGCATGGAAAAACGACCATTACTTCGATGGTTGGTCTTTTGCTAATTGAAGCCGGTTTCGATCCAACCGTTTTAGTCGGTGACAGATTGAAGGAGTTTGACGATGATGTTATAAGGTTCGGCAAATCAGAGTGGTTTGTAATGGAGGCCTGCGAATATGATCGAAGTTTTCTTGATTTTAAGCCTGATATCTTAATTTTAACCAACATAGAAGAAGAACATCTTGATACTTATCCGGGCGGGCTCTCTGAAATAAAAGAAACTTTCGTTCAATATCTTCACAACGTTTCAGCGGGTGGCACGGTGATCGCTTGTGCTGATGATAAAAACGTTCTCGAGGTTATTGCTGATTCAAAAATTAAAGCCAATGTTATCTTTTACGGTAGAAATGCCGAGAAATACAATAATATTGATTTTGAGATGGCAATCCCTGGTAAACATAATTTGCAAAATGCAATGTCAATTTTAGCTCTAGCTGATTGTTTAAATATAAAAAAAGAAATAGTTGTTGAAGTCTTGTCAAAATTTAAAAATGCTCATCGTCGTTTTGAGTTAAAAGGCAATTATAATGGCGCTGACCTTATTGATGATTACGGTCATCATCCAACAGAGATTAAATCAACCCTATCAGCGTTCAAAGAGAGATATCCGGATAAACATAGAATAGTTGTTTTCTGGCCACATCAATATAAACGAATTATGGCATTGTTGTCTGATTTTGCCCAGTCATTTGCGGATGCCGACCTTGTGATAGTCAAGCCAATCTTTTTCGTTCCTGGTCGTGATGAGGTGCTCGATATTTCATCCTCTGATCTTGTCTCGGCAATCAATAAAAATACAAATAACGCCAAATATTTTGAAACCGATGAGGAAATAGTTGATTATCTAAAAAATATTCTTGATAAGGATAGTGTCTTGCTAACTATCGGTATTCCGCCAGTTTATAAAATCTCAGAGAAAATCCTAGAGGAGCCACATGACTAACGATGAACTCTTACGCAAAGAGCTGGGCGATGATTTAAAACAAAATGTTGTTCTAAAGGACCATGTCAGTCTAAAGGTCGGCGGAGTAGCAGATTTTTTCTATGTTGCCAAAAAAATTGAAGATTTGGTCAATGCTGTCTCGACGGCTTACAAGTATAAAATTCCATATTTTGTATTGGGTGGCGGATATAATGTTGTGCCATCAGACGCTGGTTTCCCGGGTATCGTCATAAAAAATGAATCTTCTGATATCGTTTTTAGCCCAAATTTTTCTACGGTCATTGCTGATGGCGGAGTCAATCTTGGCAAATTAATTAATATGGCAGCCGGCAGGGATCTAGGAGGATTAGAGTTTCTCTTCGGTGTACCTGGTACAGTCGGTGGTTCAATCTATGGTAATGCTGGGGCTTTTGGTCACGAGATTGGTGATTTTGTGAAATCATTGACAATTATGTTGCCCAATGAGGACAAAATGACGATTGTGAAACATTCAACAAATTGGATGGACCTATCTTACCGTTCGTCTCGCTTAAAGAGCGAGTACGCGGATGCCAATTTTAAACCAGTTATTTTGACGGCAACTTTGCAGTTAGTTCAGAGAAGAAAAGATGAGATACTGAGAATGATGCAGGAGAATATTACAAAGAAAAAAGATTCTCAACCGTTAACTGAAGTTTCATCTGGCAGCTTCTTTAAAAATAATGGTTTAAATAAGGAGCAAACCGCTGGCTATCTGCTAGATAGTACGGGAGCCAAAAAACTCAGAGTTGGTGGTGCAGAATTCTCTAAAAAGCATGCCAATTTTTTGATTAATAAAAAAAATGCAACGGCGACCGATGTTCGTGCCTTGGCCGAAAAAGCCAAAGATTTAGTCGAGAGCAAAACAAATGTCAGACTTAATGAAGAAGTAGAATATATAGGCAAATGGTAGCTTTTAATAAAAAAGTTAGGCGTGGCCAGGCGGGCGATATTAGGAGGTATAGGGCACCTCAACTTTTTAATCGTATAACAAAAGAGGAGCAGAAGAGTTTCTTTCCTAATTGGAGCTTTAAAATTATAATTTATATTATACTTTTCTGTGCTTTGGCCTATGTATTTCTGTTTTCATCTTGGTTTAAGATTGGCGAAATAATGATTGAGGGAAACTCGCTTTTATCAAAGGAACTGGTCAAGGAGTCTATACCAATTGGGCAAAATATTTTTCTTCTCAATATAGATAAAACTAGAACTACTCTCCTCAAAAGATTTCCCGAAATAAAGTCAGTCGAAATTTATCGTGGAATACCAAACGCTATAAAGATAGTTTTGTTGGAACGAGAAGGAAAAATAAGGTGGCAATCCGGCGATAGCGTTTACTTAATCAGCGATCAGGGCGAAGTCGTCCGAAAAATTATCGGCGACGAAGGTAAAGATTCACCGAAAATAATAGATAAAACTAATTTGCCAGTTGTGCCAGGTACTCAATTAGTCTCTCCAAGTTTTATCGCTTTTGTTTCTAACGTCAACACTAATTTCTATGAGATAGTAAATATCAAGCCACTTGATTTTGAGGTTGGTGAGACAACTTTTGATGTTGTTTTGAGGACCGATGCTGGTTTTTACGTAAAGCTTAACACTTTGAGAAGTAGCAAGAAGCAATTAGAAAATTTGAAAAAAGTTTTAGTCGCCAAGCGTCAGGATGTAAAAGAGTATGTTGATATCCGGATAGACGGTTGGGCATACTATAAATAGCCAAACAATACGGATAGCGAATTGTCCGAATAACAGATCAAACAAATAGAAAAGAATTGGCAGGGAAATGATTGAAAAAGTTTGGGAATTGAAGGAGCGAAAATTCGATGATTTAGTAGACCAGCTCCTTTACAACAGGGGTATTTTTTCTGATAAGGATGAGATCAAAAAATTAAAATTCTTTAAGCCAAATTTCAGTGAAGATTTGTATGATCCTTATTTGATGACAGATATGAAGGGGGCAGTAGAACGAATAAGGAAAGCAGTTGAAAACAAGGAGAAGATTGGAGTCTTCTCTGATTATGATGCGGATGGCATTCCTGGGGCAGCACTGATGTATCGAGCCCTTAAGGCTTTAGATATTGAAGTCTCTGTTTATATTCCAAATCGGGAGGGCGGTTATGGATTATCGAGAGAGGGAATAGACCATTTAGCAAAACAAGGTTGTACATTAATTATTACAATCGATTTGGGAATTAGAAATTTGACTGAGCCTGCTTATTGTCAGGAAAAGGGGATAGATTTGATTATCACCGATCATCATTTACCACCCGAGGAGTTGCCAAAAGCAAATTTTGTTATCAACCCAAAAAGATCGGGTGATAAATATCCATTCAAGGAACTT
>CAYPDD010000046.1:0-5164 GCA_964409395.1 uncultured Candidatus Saccharibacteria bacterium
CACACCAATGTAAATTAAGAGATTATAATTTTGTTTTAGAAAAACGGGAGGTCTCGGAGATTAGCTGGTTTTCACCCGATGAAGTGGCTGATATGAAATTGGCCTTTGACCATAAACAGATGTTAACAGATGAAAAATTGATTTAAAAAAATGAATAAAAGACTACACAAAATTTTAGATTTCATCCGAGAGATTGAGAAGCTTAAATTGATTAAGCGAGTTCCCTATCTTTCCGACAAGAAAACGATCGAGGACGACGCCCAACATTCTTGGCATCTAGCGATGATGGTTTTGGTGCTCGAAAAGGAATTTAAAAACAAGTTTGATGTTAATCAGACTATAAAATTGGCCCTGATTCACGATTTGGTTGAAATATATACCGGCGATGATTGGGTAACAACAGCGGAAGAGAAAATTAAAAAAAGAAAAAACGAGGTTGCCTCGGCTGATAAAATATTCCCGATATTGCCTGATGATCTATCAAAAGAAATGAGAGAATTATGGGAGGAATACGACGAGGGCAAAACAATAGAAGCTAAAATCGCCAAGGGATTAGACAAACTAATTTATTCTTTACAATATAACGTCGCCGAAAAAGTTAATTGGTTCAAAGAGGGCGATACTATTCCCGAGACGATTCAATATGCCAAGAATCATCTGACAATAGAGCCGGTGATGAATGAGATTATGGATGTTTTAATGAATGAAAGAGCACAAAAGGAAGAAAATGGGATGTCTGCCACGCCTGGCACGATTAAGAACGGCACAATCGATGAAATTGTCGAAATTTCAAATAAAATTCCTGATTTCGGACAAGAATTTAAGGCTGACTTTTTTAAAAAGAGATACGTCGGCGAAAATAAGATTATCCTTATCTCCTACAAGGGAGACGTTCCTACTGGTTACGTTATCGCTTATGACCACTTCAAAGATGGCTCTCTCTACTGCTGGATGACTGGAGTTATACCTGAGTACAGACGGATGGGAATGCTCAGACTTCTGATGGGACACTTGGAGGGCTATGCCAAAAAGCGAGGGTACAAAAGCTTGAGAATAAAAACCAGAAATAATTGGCGTGGCATGCTCGCCTATTTGATCGCCAACGATTATAATATAGTCGGAACTAAAATCGTGGAACAGGTAAGAGACAACCGAATATTATTTATCAAGGAATTTTAGAAATGGCAAAACGTAATATTAAATTATTGATTTTCGATTTCGATTTAACTTTAGTCGACTCCAAAGGCGTCGCCATAGAAGCTAGGAAAATTCTTTTTGAGGAACACGGCGTATCATTTGCAGGAATCCCCGAAAGCGAACTCTGGGGTCACACTTTTAAGATTAATTCCGTGAAGGCAAAAAACATCAGCAAAACCAATTTAAGCGCTGAGGAAATTGAAGAAATATTGATTGAAAATTGTGCCAAGAACTATCATGGCGTACCACTCAATAGTAAAAAAACGTTAAAGGAGTGGCAGGATAAGGGAATAAAAATGTGCATCGTTTCCGGAAATACGAAGGAATTAATTGACGGCGTTCTGAAAGATGATTGCAACAAAGAGATTAATTTTGTTTATGTTTTTGAGACTAATTCCGGCTGTACTAAAGCGCAGAGATTGCTTGAATGTATCAAAAAGATTGGCTGTGAAAAAAGTGAAGCAATTTATGTTGGAGATCATATCAATGATATTTTGGCTGCCAAGGAATCTGGTGTCGCCTCCTGCGCTGTGACGACCGGTTTTCATACAAAAGATGATTTTCTGCCGTATGAGCCTGATATGATTATCGATAAATTAGAAGAATTAAATAATTACATTTAAAGATGAAAAAAGAATTTGAAACGCAGATACTCGATCTTGATGTCGATGAAGCCAAAAATAAATTAAGAAAGCTCGGAGCTGTTGAGGAGCCAGAGATTTTCCAGCGTCGATGGGTCTTCGATATTGATCCGTGCACTGATACCCATATTGGTGAATGGATTCGCCTACGCCAGGCCGGAGACAATAGACCGATTATCACCTATAAAAATAAAGTTGGTAAAGGCATGAGTGATACATCTGAGATAGAAGTTGAAACAGACGATTTTGATAAAACTGCCGAGATTCTTTCCAAGATTCCCTTTAAAGGCAAATATTATCAGGAGAACAAAAGACATAAATTTAAATATCTCAATATAGAGTTTGTTTTTGATACTTGGCCAAAAATCCCAACAATTATGGAAATAGAAGCAAAAAGTGAAGATGCGGTAAGGCAGGGATTAAATCTCTTGGGACTTACCGGCAAGGACGCAGGACACGTTGGCACGATCTCAATCTACAAGTACTATGGGATTGATTTGCACTTCTTCAAAGAACTAAGGTTTTAAAAACTTTTTTGATTTATCCACAGCTTGACCCTATACAAAGGGTTCTTTTCGCGGTATATTTATAAAAATTTGCGCAATTTTGCCGAGGAAAAAGGAGGCTGCGACATGGCTGCAGCGGTAGACAACACGGTGCAAACCGACACGGTGCAGACTCATGTCTGCTCCCACCCAAAGCTGGAGAGCGCCGGCCCAAAAGCTGGTAAGCTCATCTACAGTTGCACATCTTGTCTAAAGGACATACAAGAGTATGACCCACAGACCGATAAAACAAAATGCCTTGTTTGTGGCGCTGAATTAAGCCCATTCACAGGCAGATGCAACTGTCCTGCTCACTAACGTCGAGGAGGGGCTCTGCCCCTCCCACACCTTGCCTCAAAAAAAATTGCATTTAGAAAAACCGCTTCAGCGGACGTTTTGTTTTTTTTCGTTTTTGAACTCCAGCGAAACTATCGAGTTTGTTTTTACTCCCCTATTTTTGTGTTATATTTAAGTCAGATGACATCAGAAATAAAACAATTATTTAATTTCTTAGAAATTTCGGAAAGATTGAAGACGACGAAGCGTTTTTTGAATACAAAGGAAATGAAGCAAAAAGAATCAAGTGCTGATCACTCTTGGAATTTAGCTCTTTTGACCTTTATGACAGCCGAGGAATTAAAACTGGATATTGATATTTTAAAGGCGGTGAAGATTGCTCTTGTCCATGATTTAGTTGAAGCATTGGCTGGCGATACTGATTATTCTCTAATCGCTTTTGGGATAAAAACACCGGCAGAAAAGAATGAGAATGAAATTTCCGCTATGAAAATCATTGAAAAAGTTGCCCCGAAGGAAAGTGGTCAGGAACTAGTTAATCTTTGGCAAGAATATGAAAAAGCCGAGACAAGAGAAGCTAGATTTGTCAAAGCCCTAGACAAAATTGAAGGAATAAATCATATGTTATGCAAAGGTCATAAATGTTTTGATCACCCAGAATTAGTAGCGCCATATCCAAACAAGGCAGTACAAAACTTTCCAGAATTGATCCCGATGTTACAGGAACTGCAAAAACGCCTAAAACCAGAATTTGAAAAGCATGGCTGGGAGTGGAAAAAAGAATATGAAATAAAGGAGCTTAAAAATGGATAATGCTACACTGGGAATATTTTTTGGCCTGCTTGCACTTTTGGGCGGTGGCATCTCGAATGCACTAGTTAAAACACCCTCCCAACAAGAGGGCGTCCACAGAACAGTTTTTTACCGCAATTTATTCATCGTCATACTTCTTGGGATACTAGTCCTTTTTACTTTAGATCAGGCACATTTTAATCTGGGCTATATTTTACTTACAATCGGCCTAGGTATTTTTGGCTACATCCCAATGTATTTTTATTTCAAAGCTACAACTGTCGGGAAAATTGGCGTTGTCTCCCCTGTCTCCTCCGCCAATACTCTCATCGCGGTGATTATTGCCATAACTTTCTTCCATGAAAAGCTTTCAAATTATCAGTATTTAGCGATCACTGTTATCCTACTAGGAATTGGTATTATTTCGCTTAATATCAAGGAGTTTAAAGCGTCACATATTTTTAAAATTGAAAGTGGCGTGCCTTATGCTCTGGTTGCCGCTCTCGGTTGGGGCATCTGGATGGCACTCATAAAAATACCAATCGACAATTTAGGGCCATATTTTGCCTCTTTTATTATAGAATTGACTATTATGCTGGTTGCGCTCTTTTTTGTATTCAAATCAGGAGAAAAATTAGCTCTAAAAAACAAAACTTCGCTTTCATATTTGATTCCAATATCACTTTCGCTGATGATTTGGGAGATTGGCTATTATATGGGCCTACAAGTCGCCAATGTTAGCATTATCGTTGCGCTCTCCTCAGCTAGCCCAATAGTAGTTGCAATTTTTGGTAGATTTTTTTACAAGGAAAAATTATCGCTGAAACAATATCTCGCTATTGGTCTCATAATCCTTGGCATTATTCTAATCTCTTTGAAATAGACAATTGTTAATCCGACTCCGATATTGGTAAAATATAATAAATAGTAAAAAAATTAAGAAAAGAGGGATATTTTATGGAAAAAGTTAGAACCGAAATTTTAGAAACACAATCAGCAAAATTAACGAAGACAAGAGAGCTTATAGAATTTTTAGTTCTATCGGCGGCAGCCTTGCTAGTACCTTTCCTCCTTGGTCATCCACAATTTCTTGTTGGTACGCTGGTTAATGCGACTTTGATACTGGCAGTTTTAAATCTGAAGAATTACAAAGTATTACCAATATTACTCTTGCCAAGCATCGGCGTTCTGACAAAAGGCCTGATTTTTGGCCCATTTACTGTTTTATTAGTCTACATGATTCCTTTTATCTGGATTGGCAATCTCATCTTGGCCTATTCAGTTAAGGGTATGAAATCAAAATGGCTCGGCCTTGTGATCGGAGCCGTCCTAAAAATGGCCTTCTTGTATTCAGTGGCCACTGTGCTAATTAAATTAGGTGTTTTGCCAAAGCCTTTTGCTCTTTCGATGGGAATGATCCAGCTCTATACCGCTCTTGCTGGTGGTGTTTTAGCCCTAACTATAAATGGTCTAAAAAACAAATTTGTCCGATCTTAATATTGTGCTAAGAATATAAAAATAACTCCCCGTCAAGAAACGAGGAGTTATTTTTTTGGGATACTAACACTTAAATGCTATCTGTCTATAATATTTGAAAGTAATAATCTCTTTTCGACTGAGGCGATCAGTTTTCTGGTTTGGACAATGACGTCAGGAGTGACTGAAACGCTAGTTGTCCCCGCTTTGACCATC
>CAYPDD010000047.1:0-1587 GCA_964409395.1 uncultured Candidatus Saccharibacteria bacterium
TTATCATTTTTGTGATAAGGGCGTGATCTGGTAAATTGTACCGCTTTTTCTTTTAAGAATTGATGGTCGAGACGCTTTTTGGCAGTCTCGGCGTTTTCTATTGCCGCAGTGTCTACTAATTTATCATCTGTCAGAGCTTTTCTTATTGCCCTTTCGATACCATCAACATCTTCTGGCAAAACTAAAATGCCCGTTTTCCCATCAATTACCCATTCATCTGCGCATGCAGTTGAGGATTGTATTGGAAAAAAGCCCATGACCATAGCCTCAAGCAAAGATGTACTTATAGCATCGCTAATACTTAAACCAATCGATATCCGAGCATGACCATGTAGGCTCAAAATTTCCTCGTGAGATATTTTATTTGGGAGAATGGTTGCTGATATGTTTGTTTTCTTCCTGAATGTCTCAACGGCAGATATAACCTCTGGGTTAGAGCCGACCGAATATAAAACTACCTCATATCCGCCGAGCAGATCTCTGCACTTTTCTAAAGCTTTAAGACCAACTAAAGACCGACCAGCCCACCCTTGATACCCTTTTAAAGCAATTATCTTTCTGGCACTCGTTTTCACTTTGTTCAAATGTCTAATTTTTGCAAGGTCAAAACCACCCGCATTTGGGAAAACAGGCAAAATTTGACCTCGAAAACCAAATTGTCGAGCCAAAGCCACGTCTCGCTGGCATTCGCAGGAATAATAGTCGCAAAGGGATAGAATTTCTTTGATCTTTTTCTCGTGTTCAGGGAAACGACCAAAATAATAGATATCACTCCCCCAGTTTGTTGCAATCCACTTAAATGATTTTTTTTTAACGCTTTTTTCTGCGTCTAACATTAAATAGCCAGAAGTCTGAAATTCAAGAGTATGAACAATATTTGGTTTTAGCCTCTTTATTAATTTAATTAGTCTCAACTGATGAAATTTTTTGAAGTTAAAACCGGCTAAAACCAAATCGGGCAGAGCGAGGAAAAGCTTTGGAAGCGCTATAAAGTTTATCCCAACTCTTTTTCCGAAAGAAAGAAAATCGTCATGAATATTATTATTTTTCAACTGATTGTGGGTAATCCCTCCAAAAATGCTCGGGAAAATGTGTATCTCCCAACCTTGATCAGCCACCTGAGAGACCCACCTAGCAGTATGAATGCTATCCGTCATCGCTATAATTAAAATTTTCATATTTGTCAGCTTCTATTTATTAAAAATTAATTTTCTGGTTTAAAACCGATAATCTTTTTGACGAAGTCGAGTAATCCCAATCTCCTTAGGATTGATCCACCGAAAACAAGTATCGACTCTCTTGAAAGATATTTTTTTAGTTGTAAATCTTCTTTCCCAAATATTTTTTTGAGAATCTTCTTCCTGTAAAAAAATTCTATTTCGAACCACAACCCAGAGAAATTCTTGTTTTTTTCTAAGGATTCGCTGCCATTTATGTTTACATTTAACACGGACCTTTCAATAAGTTCTTGCCATTTAGTCATTGAGCCTTTTATTGTAAGACCTTTAGATACCATCACTTTTCGAGGAGAGTATTTATTTTTCATAATATTTTCGACTCCGTATTCTAGATCATCGCCTATAATGC
>CAYPDD010000047.1:1597-5090 GCA_964409395.1 uncultured Candidatus Saccharibacteria bacterium
TTCTTCTTTTAAGTCTTTGAATAATCCCACATTTTTCATCACCACAGGGACGTCACAAAGACAGGCTTCAATGGCAGCAAGGCACTGGGTTTCAACAGGAGAGCCTATTATGAAAAAATCTGCACAATTGAGAAGCTCAGCTAGTAGTTTTTGGTCAATTCGCTTATAAACCTTTGCTCTGGGATGGCTATATCCCTCATTTTTTTTAGTGACCAAAATCCATTGGATATCCGCATATTTTTCTATGCAACGCTTAACGATTGGCCAGCCCTTAACCTCAGAAAAATCGCCAACAAAAATACCGGTTTTTTGTTCTTTAAATCCATGTTTTTTTCTAAGAAAAGATTTATCCTGTGGCTTAAAGAGATTATCATCTAACCCAACAGGAATTATCTCACATGGGTAGTCTCTATAAACAGCGGCTGTTTGATAAGAATTAGTAACAATTTTGTGTGCTAACTTTAAATTCAATTCCTGTTGGGCTGACTGTCTTCCCATTGAACGAAGATCATCCTGCAAAAAAGCGATGGTGTGAACATCTTTGTCAATGGAATCAATAAAAGATGCATTTTGTATGATGATTTTAGTATCTGCATGTTTCTGGATAATATACTTTTTTGCTTTTTTGGAAAAATTATTTTCACCAACAATCCGAAAATCAACGCCATAGGAGCCTGGAATGTTTTCAAGCAGGTAATCACAGAGAACTTTCTCACCCATAGTGCCGGTAACTAGATCGTTACATATAGCAATCTCTACCCCTTTTTCTTTATTCTCCTGTGGCCCAACCTCATCCATTTCACCACACTGAAAATGATATACTATCGAGTTAAAAGAAGTCTGATGTTGAATGCTGATAGTTTTTAGCTTCTCGATAAGAATTGTATCGCCAGAGATTAATGGCTCTCCCAATCCTGCTATTTCCGGATGAAAGATATCTTTAGAATTTTTCCGAACATTGCCCTCAGGGTAGCCACCTATTTTTACGAAATGATCTTTTTTGATCAATAAAGGCATATATAGACCACCATTGATTAGTTCATCCTCCTTAACTATTTGTGCATAACGATGGAAATCTTCCTCTTTAAACTCTGCTATTTTGTGCCCAAAATTTTTCTCAAGGCCATTTTTGCCGACCTCAAGCTTACCTGACTCAATCAATCTTGAGGCAACACAATTTGACCCATTATATGAGCCAATTAGATTGTCCAGCCAATCTGGCGTAAATGCCATATCGGAGTTTATAAAGACGATGAAATCGCCCCTGGCTACTTCTGCCGCGTAATTCCAAGCCCTGTACACATTATTAATGTACCATTCTTTCTTTTGTTTTTCGGAATTTTTCCAAATATAATGTGGAATATGATTATTTTTTAAATAATCTAGAACAGACTGATCCGCATCATTGGCTATAAAGTAAAATTCTTTATCGCTCATATCAGTATTCTTTAAAACCTGGTCATAAACAAATTTTAGCCAGTCTACACTCTTATAAATAAGACAGGCTATCGAATATTTTGGCCTGAAAAACCTTTCCGAAAATTCGTCGACATATGATAATGACTCAGCAAAGGTTAATTTTTCTGGCTTCTCATCACCATCTGCCCATAAGCCATCAGGGAAAAAATCTTTTGAAATTTTTTCAGTCTCTAGTTTTTCCTCGCTTATCAGCCTATCTAGCATCTCATAACCACTCTGGCCATGACCACGATAAGTGAGATATTTGTAAGAAAGGTTAAGCTTGTCGGAAAAACCATAATGAAGAACTAATATTTCATCTGTTTTTATTACTTTCTTTACCATCGAAGGAAAAAGATCTTGATGCAAACCCTCTGTTCCAGTCAAAAAGGACAATCCCGGAACAACCCTCCAAAGCCTATTAAACCAGCCATTATCATAAAGGCTGTCCAGTCTGCGCCATGTTTGGCTTCTCCAGATGTTGAGCTCTTTTATCAATATTCCATCGTAATTTTCACTTACACATTCGTGACAAACTTCTTGGAGTTTTTCCGTCGATTGAACAGAGAGGACTTCATCAGCGTCAAGCCATAAGATAAAATCAGGGGACAACTTCAAAGCTTTCTCCAGCATCATCTGACGATGACTAATCTCGTTTTTAAAATTATTTTTAGCACCCCTTATGACGTGAGCTGTCTGGCTTAGCGAATATTCATAGCTTCCATCCGTGCTACCATCATCATAGACAACTATTCCATCAACAAGAGGCTTGATGTATTTGTAGAATCTTTCAAGATTCCCCTTTTCAAGCTCATTATAAATCTGACAAATGCAGACTATTGAATATTTATTGGTTTTCATTAAAACCTGAGATTACTTATATTATTTCGTTGAAGACCATTCACAAGGGTATAAAATGATCCCATCAAAATTACTTTTTACATTTTCTCCATCCAGAGATATCTGCTCAATACTTAGATTGGCAGCCTCTGGGATCCAATCAACCGTATTCTCTCCATTAGCCCCCAAACCAATAGTATATTGACCTGGCCCAAGTATATTTTGTTTAAAATCGATAATAATTTTATTTTCCCCTGTTTCAGGAAGATCAAGTTCATCTTTGGTCATATGCGAATTAAATATTGAAAAACCCAAGGATGAATCGAAACTGAAACCTATTCTTAAATCATCAGTCTTTTTGTTAATAACCCCGTGTATTACTAACTTAAATGGCTCTCTTAGCCCAATAGATGAGGTATTCTCCCCTTTTGAATTTAAAATCTCTATCTTTGTAAACTTAAAGTTACTATTGTCCATCGAGTTTCGTCTGAGTTTATGACCATCTAACTCTATCGATCCTTCCGAATTGAAGTTTTGTGATTTTAAGTACTCGGAGATAATATCTGTTGTATTGCCGAAATTAACCATTTTGCCTTTATGCAACAAGACTGATTTTGAACATAGTTCATTAATAGCGGCCATATTATGACTAACGAAAATAACTGTTCTACCACTTTTGCCAACTTCGGACATCTTACCCAGACATTTCTTTTGGAATTGAGCATCACCAACAGCTAAAACTTCGTCAACAATCAATATTTCTGGCTCGAGATGAGCGGCTACAGCAAAAGCAAGTCGGACGTACATACCGCTCGAATACCTTTTGACTGGTGTATCAAGAAATTTCTCAATCTCTGAAAAAGCAACAATCTCGTCAAACTTGCGGGCAATCTCCTTACGGGTCATACCAAGGATGGCGCCGTTTAGGAATATATTTTCACGGCCTGTCAATTCAGGATTAAAACCAGTGCCAACTTCAAGCAATGATGCGACTCTTCCGCCCATCGTTATCTTACCGGTAGTTGGTGGAGTGATTTGAGAGAAGATCTTTAAAAGAGTGCTCTTGCCGGCCCCATTTCTACCGATAATACCTATGCGATCACCCCGTTCCACTTCCAAGTTTATATCTTTGAGCGCCCAGAACTCTTCATGTTCAGGATCAGGAATCGTGTTCTTTGAAAATACATATTTAACC
>CAYPDD010000048.1:0-5023 GCA_964409395.1 uncultured Candidatus Saccharibacteria bacterium
CTCTATAAAAATACTAATCAAAAATTATTCTCTCAAAAGAATTGCCTACTAGACCTTTTGGCTCCGCCAATAAATTGACTTTGCTTCGAGGTTTTTCAGACAAACGTACTTATCACTATTTAGTTGTAAAAGAACGTTGTCTCGCCCAAAAAACCCGACGAGACAAAAACGCTAGCAAAAATAAACAATCCCCTTGTCTAAGCTTCTATTTATTTTTTGCAGCTAAAGTGAATATTATCGAAAAAAGCCCATCTTGTCAACACCTTGGCTAAAGCTTTTTTTGAGAGTCAATATATCTCCAAATTTAAGGGGTAAAAATAGTCAAAATCAATAGGAGCCTACCCGATTGGGTTGGCTCCTATATTTATCAATATTTGAAGCAAAATATTACTTTATTCCAGCTATCGCCTTCGCAACGGCTTTCTCAATCTCAGCCATAACCGCAGGACTAGGAGTTCCACCCTTTAGAGATTTTGTTGCTGCTTCAACCCCTGCTTTTTGAGCAGTTTTCTTTATGTCCCATTGAATCATTGATTTAGCCGCACCAGCAAGTCTGCTACCGCCGACTCTTTTTGCTTCTGTAGCCACTGCATTAGCAACAGCTTTCTTCGCCGCAGCCTGACCAGCATTTTTTGCTGCGGTCTCTGCTAATTTGATTCCGACTTTCCCTGCAACAGATTTAGCAACATTGGTGATGCCATTACCAACATTTTTCATCGCAGTCCCAGCTTTGGTCAAGCCATTAGCTGTTTTTACAACGCGTGCAGCTTCTGCTACGCCCTTTGCTGCACGAACTGCTTTTGCGGCTTGATAAAGCTTTGCTGCACTTCCCAACAACTGACCGCCAGCAGGCCATGATAACGCATACACACAAACGTTTGTAGCAAATTTCGCTGTTTCTAAATCGTTTATCATTGATTCCAAATTTTTTGAACCATCGGCAAAATCCTTCTTCTTTGAAGCTCTGAAAGCTGCCCTGAAAGTATTCTCTGCGTCAGGGAGAATTATCTTGGCCTCTTGGCATGTCTTCAAATCCAAAGTATTAACCTCTGACCTGAGCGCAAAAAGAGTTGCCTTCATTTCTTGCAACAGTGTACTGTTACTAAGGAGACGACCATATTCATATGAACCGGCAACATAGTCAACGTTAAGATTAATAGCACTGTTAACACCGGACAAAACACTCTCTCGACAACTAAGTAACTTTGGATCAACAGCTTTATTAGCACTATCGGTCTCGCTAACAGTTTGAAGGCTACTTCTAGAGATAATATCAGTAGACTGACCAGAGCTTGTAGCGCTCTTCGAGCTTGAAAATGTCTTGCCATTTAATTTCGCAATCGCTTTTTCAGCACTGCTCTGATTGGTCGTATATGTAAATGGAGACTTCACTGTAACGGATATATTTTTGCCAGCAGAGTCCTTGACAGTATAGACAGCGCTTTTCCACATGCTATATACAACGCCACTTCCACTAGCTGATTTGCTCTGATAGCCTGGAAAATAGAGTGTTTTTGTCGAAGTCACAACACCATTAGAAAAAATTCTTTGCTCCATTTTATAAAGTGTTGTCAGGTAGGACACGCCGTTCATTTCAAATTTTTCTGATTCAGGTTTGCAACCACCATTTGGGCTTTTAGGGGAATTTGCTGCGTAACAATTTTTAACAGCAATTTTGATTGTACCAGTCGGAGTAGCAATTGCTTTCTTGGTTTTGGAGTCAATAAAAGTTAGATTGAACCTGGCTGTTTTGCCCGTATTTACAGGAAATGATTCCTCAACACACTTACCTTTGGTCCCTGCGCAAGCTTTGGTCATTGTATCAGCTCCGACTTCCTGACCAGCGAATATTACAAGAACAGCTGCAGCAACAGCAATCAGGGAGAACACAATCAGTTTCCGCGAAAGTTTAATCGTTTTTGAAGAGCCAGATTTGACTCCGCCTTTTTTTACCGTAACCTTATTCTTTTTGACCATTTTCCCACTCCTTTTATTTTTATCGGACTTTGATTACATATTCTTTACTAAATAACTTATTATATTTATCTAGCATTTTTTGTTTATTGTCATTTCTTTCTGTCGAATCCATCGAAAGAGCGATGAAAAGAATCGAGAATTTTGGTCGATAAAAAGGTGATGAGACAGTCTTGCTCCCTATCTTTTTGCCATCCGCATTTAGCGCGACAACCTCTGATTTACTCCAGATACGGAATTTTCCAGCTGATATATTCTCACCAATAAAATAATTATTGCCTATATTCATCAGCTCTGTTTTGAACTTAGCGATACCATCCGTTCCTGAGATACCCTTTTCCCCAAGATATTTCTTTGTGCTGGTACAGTCCTTCTCTTTTCCATCAGCAATTGTGCACTCATAATAAAAATTATAAACTTGATAATTTTGGCCAGAGACCGGAATGCCATTTTTTGTAAATTTAACCAAAGCAGAACCAGAAGCGATAGCATTAGCCGAGAGGACTGGTTTAGCTGGCTCAGCCACAACTGGAGTTGGTGTTGCCACGGCTACAGGAGTCGCTGGTGTACCAGCGTTTGAACCAAGAGTGCTGACTATTTTGCTAGTAGGAATCTTTATAACTTTGACTGCCTTATTCAAGCTAGTTATATCGCCCTGCGCCTTATCCAACTTCGTTTGAAAATAAACATTTGATGTGATCGGGATACGCGCGATTTCCTGCTTATCACTAGCTGATTTAATAATAATCGTATTAGTTTTCCAAGCCACAAAATTAGTTCCACTACCTATTCCGGAAAAATAATAATGATAAATTTTCTCTTTGCCATTGGTATATTTAAAAGTTTGAGTCACGTGGAATAATTTACTCTGAAAAGAAACGCTCGAGGCAGTATCGATAGTTACAGGAACTTCAGGGGCTTTATCCACAACAAAACAACCGCCCTTCGGGTGTGTTACAGTAGAGCCTTTTGGACCGCAATCCTTGCCAACTATTAAGCTAGAAACTGATATTTTACTGATCAACTCCGGTGAAAGATTGGCACCATTTTCATCTACAAGCCTGATCTGATAATTGTCTGGTGTATTGGATATTTGCTCAAAAGCTTCTGAGATTTTGACCGTACTGTTTGTACTCGCCGAAAAATTATTATTAAAATAATAAACAAGGCCAATGATAACCCCGATTAGAATAAACAACAAAAAAGTAGAGCTTTTTCTACCCTTAATATTTCGCCCCTTTAGAGACTTCTTCTTTGCCACTTCCCCTCCCGATAAAAAAATAGACGTATTTAAATTTATTATACCACCAAGGAATTCGGTGTCAAATATTTATTTAATTCTAGAATGTCGAATATAGCCAGAACAAGGGATAATCTCGATTCCCCGTTTTTCAAGCTCATCCATAATAATATTCATTCCAAGCGAATCAGATGCAATATGCCCAGCGATAACAATATTGAGATAATGCTTGACCGCTTCTTCTCTATGTTTCTCAGGGATATGCATACCGATTTCAGTTCCGATACCATATTGACCCATCTTTTCATACATTTTCTCAGAACCTGTTGTTCCTCCGGTCATACCAGAAACGACAATTTTACCAGCTCGAGACTTTTCACTGCCAGCAAAGATTACTGGACCAGAGTTTCGAATTGATCCTTCGGCATATTCAGGAATTTCTTTTAGAGCTTCGACGATTTCTCCGACCGTCTCAGGATTTTTTTTCTCAATAAAGTCATTCACAAATTTCCAGACAGCGTTATCAGCCGGTGTGTGAATATTTATCATTGGGATATCAAGGATCTTTGTTGTGTCGATAGCTTGATAATGATTTATCGGTGCCAAACCCTGTGATACCTGGCGCAATCTATCCTCAAGAACTTTTTCGGCCACATTGGCTGGAACACCAGCCTTTTCCAACACTTCAGTTTGAATATCCATCACTTCATGAATATTTGTCAGGGCTTTGCCCTCTGGATGATGAGCGATTATCAGATCTATTTTTTTGCCCTGTCTTTCGAGTTCTTTGGCCAAAAGCACCTCTGCCGAGCTGATATCAACTCCGACCAATACTCTTTTGACCTCTTTATTTGTATCACCACAATGAATACCGCTGTCAGAATAAGGATTATTCAATTTATCTATATCAAAACTAGCCTTTTTCTTGGCAGATAACTCTGCATATTCCTTTTTTTGTCCCTTCAGAATTTTCTCGACTTTGGCTCGACCTCTTGGGTCGTTATCAATGCCTGTCTCTATCGCTAACTCAAAAATTTCTTTAATATTCATCATAATCTCCAAATAAATTACAAATATTGCAAAAAGGTATAAACTATTTTATTACTTTATCTATAATACCATATTTCATCGCCTCATCAGCCCGCATATAAAAATCTCGGTCCGTATCTTTGGAGACTTTTTCGAGCAATTGCCCTGTGTTTTTTGCTAATATTTTGTTCATCTCGTCTCGAACTTTCAATATTTCCTCAGCCTGAATCTTGATATCAGAAGCCTGACCCTGTGTCCCGCCCATTGGTTGATGGATCAAGATTCTAGAATTTGGCAAAGAAAATCTCTTGCCTTTTTCGCCACCAGCCAGCAAGAATGCCGCCATAGAGGCCGCCATGCCGACACAGATTGTCGAAACATCAGATTTGATATATTTCATTGTGTCATAAATTGCCATACCAGAATAGACAGAGCCACCTGGCGAATTTACATACATTTGGATATCTTTTTTGTTGTCCTCAGCTTCTAGAAATAAAAGCTGAGCAATTATCAGATTGGCCACATCATCGTCAATTGGACCGCCAAGGAAGATTACTCTATCTTTTAACAGACGCGAATAAATATCATAAGATCTTTCCCCCTGCATTGTTTTCTCTATTACTGTTGGAATTAAATAACTCATATGACTCCTTATTATTTATATATTTATTATATCATTTGAATTCAAGTTGTGGGTGGGTGGAGCCTTCCATGGCCGACCACCCTAGATATTTTCGTAGATTTTGAGAATCTTGGAGTACCACAATCCTGTGGAGAAAT
>CAYPDD010000049.1:0-847 GCA_964409395.1 uncultured Candidatus Saccharibacteria bacterium
CTATTGATACTCCCGCACCCACACCTGTGGCTGTAGTGACACCAACGCCAGTTGTTGATGTGACAGCCGATTGGAAAAATTTCAAGGACAATACTTATTCTCTGAGCTTCAAATATCCAGCTACTTGGAAGGTAAAATCAAGTTTAGATTTAAAGAAAAATGACGAAGAGATGACCTATGTTGATCAGAGTCTCACAGTGTTTAATGATAGTGTCGGAGACGTCAAAACATATCTGACGAATATTGCTGACTATGATAAGACCGCTGAAGCATTTACTAAAGATACTGATGAAATCTTAGCTGTATATAATAATAAGAAGGTTGGTGCAAATACTGGAGCAGAGAAAATTTGGTTGCCATCATCAAACGCCCCCATCCTTGCAACTTCTTTGCCAGAATATATTGAATCAAAAGACGGAACCTTCAGAGGAATTGTTTATTTTGCTAATATCGGTCAGGGTTTTGATATGTCCTTAAATTGCATGATAGTGATGACAAACGGCAAGAAGATATTTCAACTAGACGCAGATAAAAGCTCAGTAAAAGCTGATTTTTATAATGCCAAAGTCGCTACTCTTGGTCAGGACGGAGTCGCCAAAGAATTCCAAGCTTATGTCAAAACTCTAACCTCGAAAAATATTGAAGAAACAGTAATCAAAAATTACAACGATATTTATAAAAATATTGCTTTGAGTCTAAATTAATTAAATTAAGAAAAGGAGAAGCATACCCAAAGTCTCCAGTCGGTATTAAACAATTAAAAAATGAAAAATAAAAAAGAAAAAATTTATTTCGATTTAGACGATACTGCTTTAGACTATACATGTCAAAAAGAGCTATATAAGAA
>CAYPDD010000049.1:857-4886 GCA_964409395.1 uncultured Candidatus Saccharibacteria bacterium
ATTAAGAAAAGGGAAACAGTTATGAAAACTTGGCTAATAATACTCATCACAGTCATCGCTACTGGTGGCATCTCGGGAGTGGGGACTTATTACTATTTAAACAACAAAAATGACAAAGACATCTCAGTCCTGCAGAAGCAGATTGACGATTTGAAAAAGCCGGTTGCAGTTGTTGACGAAACAGCTGATTGGAAAACTTATACAAATACAGAAGTTGGTTTTAGTTTCAAATATCCAAAAGATTGGGAAGCTAAAAACTATTCCGAAGGTGGAAACATTGTGAGTGTAATCAGCCCAGAAAATCAGAAAAGGCTTCAAGAAGGTAAGGAGATGGAGTCCTATTCTTATAATTTAGTAGTATCTTATTGGAAAAGTATCAATGAAGAGTTAGCCATGGGCGGACAATGGGTCGGCCAAAGAAAATATACAGATTTAGCTGATTTTCTTACTGATAAAAATTCTTCAAAACAAAAGATTAGTGCGACCACAGTTGACGGAAAAAATGGTTACTTTGTTGGTTTAGGAGGCTATGGTAGTAGCCTTGGTGTTATGGTTGAAAACAATGGAATCTATCAATTCAATTTTGCTTCAACTAATGGCCAATCACTGGGAGCGACTGAATTAAAAGTATTGAATACTTTCAAATTCGATGAAACTTTGACTTGGAAAACATATACAAATACGGTTGAGGGCTATTCTATTAAATATCCAAAAGATTGGTTTGTTGAATACTCTAATGGCCAAGCTTATCCAGGTCAATCGGTGCCAGACACGAAGAAGCTTTATATATCCTCAACAAAGATTGTGCCTTGTACTTCAAGCTGTCTCCCTGGCCCATATTCATCGGCATTACAGATTTCTTCAGAAACTTTGGCAACGGGGAAAGTCCTAGCTGGTGTTGCGACTGATCTAAAATCAAACAACTCTGGAGTTACTTACAAAGAAGAATCTTTGACAATTGGAGGTCAGCCAGCGATAAAATTGACCTCTCAATGTGAAGGTCTTGCTTGCGGGAATCCTATCTGGGTATTAGTTAAGGATAGCAAATCATTTACTTTTAATTCTAATATTGGCTATGAAGAAACTTACGATAAGATCGTTGCGACTCTTCAATTCACAAAATAATTTAGATTCTAGAACTACGCATAAAACACCCCCAAAATTTTGGGGGTGTTTTTGTTATTAAATCTTTTGAGTAGATGGTTTGCATTTGGTATAATAAATTCAAGATGGAAATAATTATCTTTATTTTTTTATTAGCATTACTCTTGGTCGGTCTTTTGGGCGTCTTTATCCCAATTCTGCCCGGTATACCTTTTATGTTCTGTGCTGTTTTGGTTTATGGCATTGTCGATAAATTTGGCCACATTTCCGGCAATGAATTAATTATTTTTGGCGTTATGGCCCTAATTTCTTTATTTATTGATTATCTCGCCGGTGCCTTGGGCGCAAAGATGTTTGGAGCTTCTGGCAAAGGCACACTCGGTGGCATCATCGGCTCTATTGTCGGACTGATATTATTTCCACCCCTTGGAGTATTTATCGGCTTGGCCCTCGGCGTCCTCATAGCAGAATTCGTCTTTGCCAAGAAAAATTTGAAAACATCGACCAAGATTACAACTGGCGCACTACTCGGTGCTTTGGCTGGTATCATTTTAAATTTAATTATTGGTTTAACTTTTATCATCACATTTATAATCTCTTTTTGGAAATAATCTATGAACAAAAAAGCACCATTTATTGTTACTATTTCAGGTGTCGGCGGAGCTGGCAAAAATTCAGTTATGGAGGTTTTCAAAAATCATCCAGAGAAATTTGTCTATTTTGTTTCCTACACTGATAGACCGCAACGCCAAGACGATGTACCGGGCGAAACGTATCACTTTTTAACCAAAGAAGAATTTTCTGACAGCATAAAGAAAAATGAATTTATCGAATGGGAGCAGGTTCGTGGCGAATATCGCTACGGTCGAAAAAAAGTTGATCTCAAAAATATTCTAGAGTCTGGTCATATTCCAGTGATGCAGATCGAAGTTTTGGGTGCTCAGAAATTCAAGAAAATTTGCAAGATTGTAACCTTTTTTATTATGCCCCCAAGCGTCGAAGAGGCCAAAGCTCGGATGGAGAAACGGGGGACTGATTCAGCAGAAGCTATCGGCCATCGTTTTGAAAGATACGATATGGAGCTGAGCTACAAGGATAAATACGATCATATTATTGTAAATGATGAATTAGAAAAGGCCCAAAAAGAAATTCTTGATCTTGTCGAATTGGAGATAAAGAAAGCCGAGAAAAAGGCTCATTCGACAGAGATAGTCAGGAATATCGGCGTTGTCTTATCTCTATTTTTAGTGATTGGTTTTGGTTTTTGGCAGTCTTATCAGTACGAGAAAACTTCGATTGGTAAAAGGCTGACAACTCTTCAGGTTGCGCCAAAAGAGGAAGTAGTAGTAACTCCTCCGGTTGCTGAGCCGGTAAAGCCAGAAACACCAGTCGTTGCTACTCCAGTAGCAAAGACACCATCAAAAGAGGTCAAGAAGAAGATTGCGTCTAGTGCGCCAAAATATACACCACCACCTCAGAGTGTGGTTGGGGAGACCAAAACAAACGGTGACGGTTCGACCACCACCTCAGTATCGACCGGCGGTGCGACCAACGACGCTGATTTGCAAAAAATTACTGATTCCCAAGTTAGTGCCAATACTCCGCTAGCCGTGCCATTTGTAGACGAAACTGGCAGATACGCCGATATGAAAAATATCCTTCTGGAATATATGAATTCGTCTCTAAGATGGAAGAGCGAGATAAGCGAATTAAAGGAATTAGCTATCAGAGATGCAGGTGCTAGTGGCTGGCTCGGTATTTATGAGGGTAGCTATGTCCAAGAATCTGGCGGCCACAATTATGGTTCTGGCATGATTGTTCTCAATACTTATTATATTGAAAATATTTATTGCGCTGGCAATAATGATTTTGATGGTTGCGAAAGAGAGTTTCTTAAATATGTTTTAGCCCATGAATATGGCCATCACTATACTATCTATCATAAACTGGTTGATTGGAGTTTATTGCCAAGCCAACGCTTTCCTGATAGCTACTATGAAACAAGACCATTAAGTAAGACTTCAACGGCGACTGACTACTCTCTTGGCTGGAAAAATTGTGAAGCCGAGATTATTGCTGAAGATTATTCTTATTTTTACTCAGGTTATGGGGTGCATCGTATGGTCGCCGATTACGGCAATCCTTCTTCTGCTACTAGAACTTGGATCGATAATATTGGTGCTTTGGCTCCCACAGTCTCGATAGTTTCTCCACTAGATGGCACCACAATCTCTGGCAATGTTAATTTCGGGATAGAGGCGACTAGCAGTGTGGCGATAAAAAGTGTTTCGTTTTATCTGGGCGATACGCTAATCAGTGTTGTCGGCAATAAGGCGCTTGAAATGGCTCTTGATACAACTGCTCATGTTAATGGTGCGTATATATTAAGGGTGGTTGTGGATAATGGTATTTTCTCCACAACAAAAGAGATAAGTGTGACTATAAATAATATTCCGCCAGTTGAAAATCCGCCTCAGAACCCGCTGATACCTTGATGGTTTGAATATCAAAACCGAGAACACCATAAAACATATTTATAAATAATATAGAAATCAGCTCTCAGACTAGCAATATTAAGTTGTTGATAAACAAACTTAGTAAACTACCACATATAGTGGTTTGGCCCAGGTGTTTGCCACTACATATAGTATCTAATTCTTTTGAAACTATTGACCGAACAAATGACGAATAGTAATATATTAAATACTGTCAGCGAAAAGGACGACAGTAAATAAAAAAGTTTATTATTTGGGAGGGTGATATGTTTACGAAGATCAGAAAAAGAAATGGAAAAATAGTCGAATTTAGCGTTGAAAGCATCGCTAAAGCAATTGCCAAAGCCGGCAAGTCGACAGAAGAGTTTAGTGAAGAAGTTGCCAAGAAATTGGCTGATAAAGTTGCTACTTTAGCGCCAGAAAAAATTCG
>CAYPDD010000050.1:0-4812 GCA_964409395.1 uncultured Candidatus Saccharibacteria bacterium
GATGCCAAGAAAATCATTGAGCAAGCTAGGAGTGATCTAGAACTTTATCAGACGAAGACCATCCTGTTTATTGATGAGATCCATCGTTTCAATAAATCACAACAAGATTATCTGTTGCCACATGTTGAGAAGGGGACTATTACTCTACTCGGAGCTACCACCGAGAACCCTTCTTTTCAAGTAAACGCGCCGTTATTATCAAGAGCGAGAGTTTTTCATTTTCGTGAAATAACACCAGAGTGCATACAAAGTATGATAAATTCTAGTATTAAAAAAATAGAAAAAGATCCACAAAGATATTTCCCAAAAGTCTTTGCAAGCGGTCAAAAAATCAAGATAAAAATAGACAAAAATGCCTTAACTCAGATTTCTCAGCTATGCGAAGGCGATGCCAGAGATGCATATAACGCTTTAGAGCTAGCTATAATCTCATCTCCAATAATCGGTGGTAAAATTACTATCGACAAAAGCATTGCCGAGGAATCTATTCAGCAAAAATTTATTCGCTATGATAAGGGCGCCGATGGTCATTATGACGCTATTTCTGCGCTACATAAATCTATTAGAGCTAGTGATACTGACGCTGCACTTCACTACACAGCACGAATGTTAGAAGCAGGAGAGGA
The DNA here is from genome assembly GCA_964409395.1 of uncultured Candidatus Saccharibacteria bacterium. GTDB lineage: Bacteria > Patescibacteriota > UBA1384 > XYA2-FULL-43-10 > 1-14-0-10-43-13 > CAYPDD01. Next base: position 627 of record CAYPDD010000050.1, read on the forward strand.
TCCGCTTTATCTTGTTCGCCGTCTTGTTAGATTTGCCTCTGAAGATATTGGAATGGCCGACTCGCAGGCGCTCATACTGGCAGTCTCAGTGCTAGAAACAGTGCGTTTCCTCGGTATGCCAGAATCAAATGATGCTATTGCTCATTTAGTAATTTATCTCTCTTCAGCCCCAAAATCACGAGCCGTAGATAGTGCTTATGCATCGGCAAAAAACGATATTCTAAACCAAAGGCTCGATCCTATTCCCTTAAGGATCAGGAACGCCGAGACAAAAATGATGAAGGATTTTGGCTACGGCAAAGACTATGCAATGTATAGCAAAGAATCAAACTTGCCAAAGAACCTACAGGGCAAAAAATATTGGAAATAGTATTTTTAAGCTTAAAAAGAATGTCATCCTGAAATAAGCTCAGCATGACAAATTATTGATTCTTTGTATTATCTTTCTGAACGTTGATTGCCCCATCTGGACAAAAACGGTTACAGTTGTCACAGGCAATGCATTTCTCAAGATCTATCTCAGGTGTTGGAGTTGCAAATACACCAAGAATACTACTGAATTTCAGGGCCTTTACGGGGCATTTCTCGATACAAATACCGCAACCTTTGCATCTAGATGGGACTATTTCCGCACTCTTATTAAATCCCTTTGAAATGACTTTTTTTGTTGATGGCGAAAAAGTCGGTTCTGTAAAAGTTTTGACCTCGAAGACTACATTCCAGCCAAATTCAAAAGCATCTGCATTGGCTTTTCGAACTTTCTCGTCGTGGAATTTCTTTCCCAAAACACCCGCCACTGATTCCCATGTTTTTTCTTTGTTTAAATTCAAGATATTAGCTAATTTGGCAGCGATAATAATATTAAAAACTTGTGGTGTGAATTGTTCATACGCATATTTGGTCGCCGGAGTGGCAAACAAATGAGTCGAAAGTTTTGGCAACTCTGAAACATTTATAGTTGAACTATCGAAAATCACCTTAGAGTTTGGAGAAATATATTCTTTTGCAACATGAATCGCTCTTTCCTGAAGTATGACAACATAATCAGCCACATTAAATCGAGGATAATTTATCTCTGTCTTGCTGAATGTAATAAAGGCGGTTGAGGGAGTGCCTCTTTGTTCAACACCAAACGATGGTATATACGATACATTGTGTCCGCTATTTGTAGCCGCATCGGTTAACACTTTGGCTATTGTCTGTATTCCCTGACCACCTTCGCCGGTCAGAAGTATCTTTATCTGGCTCATTTAACCTCCCCAATTTGGTAGTAATCTTCCATCTCTTTTAATTTTGCAAAACTATCCTTTGCATTCGTTCGCCAGTTAGTTGGACAAATAGATAAAACTTCAATCATCGAGAAACCTTTTTTCTCCTCCTGATATTGTAAGGCTTTCTTGAAGAAATTCTTAAGTTGAACTGGATTAGAAATAGAAGCACGAGCAATAAAAGCTGCCGGATTTGCTACTTTTCGAAGTAACTCCGGGCCCAAAAGTCCAGCGCCCAAACCCTTGTCTTTGCCTTTTGGCGAGGTTGAGGTCATCATTCCTGTCGGAGTAGTTGGAGACATCTGCCCACCAGTCATTCCATATAGTTCGTTATTTACAACTATTACTGTGATTGGTTCATTTCGATATGCTGCATGAATCATCGACTGAAGTCCAATAGCGTAACCACCACCATCACCCATGTAGGCAATTGCTATTCTGTTTGGTTTAACTTTTTTATAGCCGACCATCACATCGGTTGTTCGGCCGTGATGAGTTTGGACTGTGTCCATATTAAAGAAATCCCAAGCCAAGAGCGAGCATCCAATATCGATTCCAAAAGTTGTTTTCTTTGCAATCTCTAATTCGTCAATAACAAATCCTAATTGTTTAAGTGTTGTGCCATGACCACAGCCTGGACAAAAAAAGTGTGGTTTACTTGAGTCATTCCAAACCTTTGGCATTATTTTATCCATTATATTTCCTTATTTCGTTAATAATCTCATCTGGCGTAAAGCCCTGAGCTGGTTTTGTTATCTCGATAATATTTGCTTTTAGCCCAGATAACTCATATTTGATTAGACGAGAGAATTGATTCATCGATGATTCAATTATAAAAATCCTCTTCTTGTTTTTAACAGCCAATTTCAGTGCTTTGACATCAAGTGGATGAAGCGTTATCGGACGGAATAACCCAATTTTAACCTTCTCTTTGCGTAAAGTTGTAACTGCCTCTCGGGCAGCGCTAGCTACTAGTCCATGTGCAATGATCAAATCTTGTGCTTCATCAACTTTGTATTGATCTGATTTAGCAATTTTTGCCTTTACTTCATTCCAATCAGCGATATCCTTATTTAGTTTCTCGCCAAACTCAACTTCAGAGCTATAGCAATTCCTTAAATACGTAGGTTTATTTCCTTCAAGTAAAATTTTCTCAGACTCAACAGGATTCAATGGTCTTTTAAGCGTAACGTTTTGTTTCATCTTGCCCAGATAACCATCACCTAAAACAATTGTCGGAAATCGGTATTTCCAGGCAGCTGAAAAAGCCTGTATGACAATATCATACATTTCAGCAACTGATGAAACTGAGTAAACTATACGTAATCCATCACCATTGCCACCAAATGCTGCTAAATTAACTTCCTGTTGCGAAAAATTTACCGTCCCAGTTGACGGACCTCCTCGTTGCATCATAATCCCAACAAAGGGCAATCGCATATTTTCAGCCATTGAAATCGGATCTTGGAGTAAGATGTGACCCGGTCCAGCCGAAGCAGTAAAAGCCTTAACTCCACCCAAAACAGCACCTATAACACTAAATCCAGCCGCGATCTCATCCTCAGTCTGAAGATAGATTAAACTTTCATCTTTTTGAGCCTTGCCGATGAAACCCTCTAGAATTTCTGTTGCTGGCGTGATTGGGTAGCCAAACATCGCTTTTGCTCCAGCATCAATAACACCAAGAACAGCAGCTTCATTTCCCGTAATAAACATTTTTTCATTTGTCATTATAATCCCTCGTATATCTTTTCGTAAATTTATTTATCAAGAATAATTCGTGCATCAACAAGATAGAACTCGCCACCTTCATCAGCAATCATTGGATTGAAGTCAATTTCAGTTATATTTTTAAAATTATCGGCAAACTTGGTAGTGTTTATGATGATCTCGGCAATTTTATCAATATCATACTTTTTCTGACCTCTCGCCCCCGCTAAAATTGCGCCCATCTTGGTCTCATTAATCATTTCTTTTGCTGTTTCTACGGAAATAGGCGCTATCCGATAACTTAAATCCTTGTAAACTTCAGAGTAAATACCGCCCGTACCAAAGGCAATTACGGTTCCGATATTGGCATCTTTCTTAATCCCAAGGAAGATCTCGTGTTTTCCCTTAACCATTTTACCAACAATTGCAGGAGCCCCAACTTCAGCAAAAGCAGAGAGGAGTTCCTCCTCGTTTTTGATATTCAATTTCACCCCGCCAGCATCTGATTTATGAGAAACATCTGTTTTTGCTGTTTTTAGTACAACAGGGTAGCCGATCTTAAGAGCTGCGGCTAAAAGAGCTGCTTTGTCATTAATCTCTAAATATTCCAAGACGGGTAAATTGAACTTTGCCAAAAGATGGTTCTTTTCTTCTGTATTAAATATCTCTTCTCCTGTATTAGGGAGTAAAATTCCAGGTTTCTCGGCTGAGAACTCAACAAGAGCACTAAGTGCCTTGACTCCCATTTCTGGATACGAGAAACAAATCTTTTTGGTCTTCTCAATAATCAAGGAGCCACTTTCAACTGACTGACCACCAATAAAGGCCGAAATAACCGGTTTATCAGTTTGGAGATCGGCAATGTGTTGCGCTGTACTATTTTCTTTTGTCGATGACTGAGGGGTTAAGAGAACGAGCAGGGCATCAATTGTTGTGTCGGCTGCGATAATCTCCATTGCACTTTTGTATTCGAGGTCAGAAGCATCACCCAGAACATCAACAGGATTGCCAAGAGGTGCTTCCGGTCGAAGAGACGCGCGAAGTTTTTCTTTGGTCTCCTCTGAGATATTAGCAAGCTGTAAGCCATATTTTACGATGGCATCACTGGCAGCAATTGATGGCCCACCAGCGTTTGTGATAATTGCGACTCGATTGCCGTTTATTTTATTAAAAAAAAAAAAAAGAGTTGCATATATAAATAAGTCTTC
>CAYPDD010000051.1:0-4660 GCA_964409395.1 uncultured Candidatus Saccharibacteria bacterium
CTCGTCGTAATTCCTATGATGCTATTTCTAATGGTGTCATCGAGGTAAATGGTACGACGGTCTCTGAACTCGGTCTTAAAGTCGATCCCGAAAAAGATGTCGTTAAATGTAACGGCCGATTTGTTAAGGCTGAGCCAGAGCTAGTTTATTATGCTGTCTATAAGCCAAATGGGGTAATTTCTACTGCTCAAGATGAAAAAGGTCGGGATAATGTTGTCGGTCTAGTTCCGCGATTTCCTCGCGTCTATCCAGTTGGCCGTCTCGATGCTTATTCCGAAGGACTAATGATTCTGACTAATGATGGAGATTTAACTCAGAAATTGACTCATCCCAGCTTTGAGCACGAGAAGGAATATGAGGTAACGGTTCATATCTCAGATGAAGAGCTTCGCTATAACGTTAATTTAATCGGCCATCTCAAGAAATCCTTTACGGACGGTCTACAGATCGAGGGCAAATTAATGAAGGCAGATAGGATCTTTATTAAGGATAATGAAAAATCGCTTCTTCTGAGCCTTGTTTTGCATACTGGTTATAACCGTCAGATTAGAAAAATGTGTGCTCAGATCGGCCTAGCTGTTTCAAAAATAAAACGAATTAGAATCGGCAGATTGAATCTCCAGCCACTCAATTTGAAACCTGGCGAATATAAAAAAATCGAAAAGTATCAAATTATTTAATATATGATTACCAAATTATTACTTTTAGCTTCAATAGTTTTAAATACTGTAGGACTAAAATCCCAAGCTCTTGATATTGATAAAAATCTTATCCAGAGCGTGGCTAATCATGGTATTTCGGTTGAAGCTTCAAACGATCTACCGCTTCCAACTATCTCGATTAAGCCAAAATTATTACCAAATGCAATAAAGCCGGTAATTTATACAAAAAGTCATATTTTGGTTGATGAAGAATCTGGTACTATTTTGTCTGAAAAAGACAAAGATCTGAAACTCCCTATTGCCTCTACGACCAAAGTTATGACGGCAGTACTTGTCCTTGAAAATTATAATCTCGATGACATTATAACTGTTTCAAAAGAAGCGGCTGTCCAAATCGGTGTTGATTTGGTGACTGTGAAGGGCGAAAAGATCACAATTCGTAATTTTCTTAAATGTCTCTTAATAAACTCCTCCAACCGTGCTGCTTATGCTTTGGCGGAACATTATAATGGTCCAAATGAGACTGGCATAACTGCATTTGTGGCGCTGATGAACAAAAAAGCCAAAGAGCTTGGCATGACAAATACTGATTATCACGATCCGGCAGGGCTAGATGTGACGGGCTATTCGACTGCTTATGATCAAACTCTTGTGACAAAGTATGCACTAAAGAACCCTATTTTTGCTGAAATTGTCAAAACAAAAGAAGAGGATGTCACTGATGTGACCGGTAAAATAAAATATCAACTTCGAAATTCAAATAGATTAGTCAGAGAGTGGAACTATTCAGGGGCTATCGGGGTCAAAACTGGCTATATGCCAGAGGCCAGTCATACCTTGATCGGAGCAGTCAGACGTGATGGCCATACTTTGATTTCGGTAGTTTTATATACTTTTGCCGATACTGTTTCAGCCTCCGCCGAAGAATCGAAAAAATTATTTGATTGGGGTTTTAAATACACAAGATGGGGCGATGAGGCAACAAAAGAAGTTACCAGCGAGCCCGGCATAATTAGCTCAGGTAATGATTCTAATGTAGAGTAAACGACCTATTTTACTTCTTTTTCGACTTCAGGCCAGCGTCCTAGGACTACGGCGGCAGCGTCTATTTGAGCTCTTTGTTTTGATGGTCCACTACCTTCACCGACTTTTTTGTCGCCGAGAAAAGCGCCAACGATAAATATTTTTGAGTGATCTGGTCCAGATTCAGAGAGAACATTATATGTTGGTGTAATACCAAATTGGTCCTGTGCCTGTTCTTGAAATTTACTTTTAGCATCCTGATACAGGTTATTTGTGAGAATATTATCAAGTTTATAGCAGATATTTTCAAGGACGAAGTCAGAGGCTTTATCAAAGCCTTGATCTAAATAGATAGCACCGATTAAGGCCTCAAAAGCGTTAGCTAAGATAATATCACGGGCCTTGCCAACATTTTTAGCTTCACCACGTGAAGTTTTGATTAGCGGATCCATCCCAACTCTTTTGGCCTCACATGAAAGAGACTCTCCTTTTACGAGAGCGCTTCGCCAGTTTGTTAGTTCTCCCTCTGGACTGTCATAAGTGTCATAAAGATAGCGAGTTACTGCCAGTTCAAGTACAGCATCGCCAAGAAACTCAAGTCGTTCATTGTGCTTGAGATTTAATGTCTTATGTTCGTTGAGATACGATCTGTGAATAAATACTGTTTCGAGAAGTGATTTATCCTTAAATTGTATCCCAATCTTTGCTACAAATTCCTCTAGTGTCATTTTCTCCTTCTTGCCCCATGAAATGTGAAACTATTTCATCGGGGTTTGTTTATTTTATTACTTTCCCTCGATTTTTTCCTCATATTTTTTATAAACTGTGCCAAGTACACCATTTACAAATTTTGAGGAACTTTCACCACCAAATTCTTTTGAGAGCTCGACAGCCTCATTGATTGCAACTTTTGGCGGTACATCCTTTAGATTAAAGAGCTCATAGATAGCAATACGTAAAATAGTTTTATCAATCAGAGAGATCTGATCAACGGGCCATTCTGGTGCTGATTCATCTACGACTTTATCAAGCTCTTCTTTGCCAGCAACTACACCATCAACCAACAGATGAACAAACTCTTTTTCACATTTGTCATCATATTCATTGATATTGCGATTTTCGACTTCTGAAACGTCCGAATCTGCACGAAAATCCCACTCATAGAGAGTTTGCATCGCAATCATTCTAGATAGATGTCTGTTCATAGATTTCCTATTAATCTTTAACAAAAAAGAGGTCTAAAATTAGTCCTCTTTTTTTGCGAGTACCTGAGTGTCACCATATGTGCCACAATTGTAGCAAACTTTATGAGGCTCTTTTGGCTCGTGGCATTTTGGGCAGTATACAAATGCATTATTGACGACTTTGTCATGCATTCGGCGCATACCCTGCTTCGAGTTATTGGTTCGTTTCTTTGGTTCTGCCATTATCTTCCTTAAACTTTATAATTTTTTGATTTACAAACTAATGTTTATTATTGCACAAAATCAATAATAAATCAATCCCATTTTATTCAAGTCATTCGTCTGATTCGCTATTCAACTATTCAATCACGATGCTGACCAATTTTCTTGGAATAATTATAGTTTTTTTAATCTCTTTGTCTGCAACAAGTTGTTTAATCTTATCCAAATTGAGCACGGCTTTCTTCAATTCTTCATCGGAAATGTCAGAAGAAACCATCAATTTATCACGAACTTTGCCGTTTACCTGAACAACGATCTCAATTTCATCGGCGATTAAATACTTAGAATCAGCTTTTGGCCAATTTTGAGCTTCAATTGAATCTCCGAAACCTAGCTCTTGCCAAAGTTCTGAGGCAATATGTGGGGCAGCAGGATAGAGCAATAACAGGAAGTTCTGATAGGATTCTGGCGAGATTTTTCCGACTTTTTCGATAGTATTGTTTAACTCCATCAATTTCGCAATATAGGTGTTGAATCTAAAATTTTCAATATCATCTACTACGCCAGCGATTGTCTGATTTAATTTAATCAATAATTCTTTTGAGTCTTCGGCTGACTTCTCTTGGCCAGCGTTTGCCCAAACCCTTTTCAAAAATCGGAAAACACCCTGTACGCCCGCAGTGCTCCAAGCTGATTCCTGATCGTATGGACCAATAAACATAATATAAGCTCTTAGAGTGTCAGCGCCATATTGTGAAGCGATATCATCAGGGTTTATTACGTTGCCAAATGATTTACTCATCTTGCGTCCATCAGGACCGAGAATAATACCGTGAGCAATTCTCTTAGCATATGGCTCTGTCGTTGGAACAACCTTTAAATCGTAAAGAAATTTATGCCAAAATCTAGAATACAATAAATGGAGAGTCGTATGTTCCATGCCACCATTGTAAATATCAATCGGTGTCCAATATTTAAGTTTATCGCTTGAAGCGAATTGATCTTTATTCTTTGGATCGCAATAACGGAGAAAATACCAAGAGGAGCCTGCCCAGTTTGGCATCGTATCTGTCTCGCGTTTTGCTGGTCCGCCACATTTTGGACAGGTCGTATTTACCCAATCGGTGATTTTGGCGAGAGGGGATTCACCATTATCAGTTGGCTCATAGTTTTCAACTTCAGGCAATGTTAATGGCAACTGATCTTCTGGCAATGTTACTACGCCACATTTATCACAATGGACGAATGGAATTGGCTCTCCCCAATAGTGTTGTCTGGAAAATATCCAGTCCCTGAGTTTGAAATTAGTCGTAAAGTCACCTTTGCCAATACTTTTTAATTTCTCAGTAATCTGCGATTTCGCTTCTGCAGAAGTTAGCCCATCAAATTTGTCTGAGTTGCTCAAAATACCATAATCAGTAAAAGCATGTTCTGGATTGAAAAATCGATCAAGCCAAATTTCATATTCGGCGCAAGTGATAGTCTGGTCTTTGGCAATCTCATCCCAAGACATCCAGCAAGCATCGTGGATCTCACTCTCTTTAGTAGATACCTCATTGTGAGCTTCGT
>CAYPDD010000052.1:0-4659 GCA_964409395.1 uncultured Candidatus Saccharibacteria bacterium
GAAATTGTATGAAAAAATTGCCGAGCTTTGTCATCATGAGCAAAGCGAAGAATCTTCTGCGATTCAGGATGACAAAACAATTGAGACGGTTGCTAAAGAAATGAACATAAAACCTCGCATCCTAAAATTGCTACTTGATAATAAGGAACAGGCTTTTCTCTCGCAACGTCTTGCTACTATCCGTCGTGATGTGCCACTTGATTTTAAGCTTGAAGATTGTAAGTGGGGCGACTATGATAAAGAAAAAGTTCAGGATTTTTTTGAGGAAATGCAATTTCATTCACTTCTGCGAAGATTCGGCGCCGAAAGGTCAGTCGAACCAAAGCCAGAAGAGGTTAGAGCCAAAAAAGCTAAGGATGAACAATTAACATTACTGTAGGAAATATGACACAATCAATTGTCGACAAAGCCAAAAAAATGGAGATTGAGATCCCCGAGATTACTGCGGAGGAGATTAATGAGCAGATAAAGCCGGTTCTACGCAAGATGGAAGCCGTCGGCGTTAGGATCGATTGTGAATTTTTAAACAATCTAGCACAGAAGCTAGCCTTGAGACTTGAGGTGCTCGAAAAGGAAATACATAAAATAGTCGGCTTTGAATTCAATATTGCTTCCCCAATTCAGATGGCAGAGGTTCTTTTCGAAAAATTAAAACTCCCAACCAGTGACCTGAAAAAGACCAGGTCTGGCATTTCTACGGCAGCCAGCGAGCTTAAAAAGATCGAGACTATTCACCCTGTGATCCCTTTCATTTTAGAGCATCGTGAGTTATCCAAATTAATATCAACATACCTAAAGCCGTTGCCACTCTTGGCGGACGAAAATTCTAGAATTCATACTACTTACGGACTTGAGACATCAACCGGCCGGATCACTTCCTCTGAGCCGAATCTGCAGAACATTCCGATTAAGGGAAAATATGGTATGGAAATTAGAAAATCGTTTGTTGCTTCTCCGGACATGGAGCTGATTTCGGCTGATTATTCTCAGATAGAGCTTCGAGTAGTCGCCTGTTTGGCCAATGATAAAAATATGATTACGGCTTTTAAAAATGGTGAGGATATCCATAGAAGAACTGCCTCTGAAATATTTAGTGTCTCTCTGGCAAAAGTGACCGCTAGCCAAAGACGAATTGCTAAGGCAGTCAATTTTGGGATTGTCTATGGGCAAACGCCGTTTGGTTTGTCGCAAGCGCTAGGGATTGAAACTTCAAAAGCCGCTGAGTATATAATGCATTATTTCGATATTCATAAAGGAATTAAAAATTACATCAACCAGATGATTGCCAAAGCTCATGAAGATGGCTTCGTTGAAACACTTTTTGGTATGAGGAGATATCTGCCGAATATTAACTCAACGATGAGATACGTGGCGGAGGGCGAGGAGAGGATGGCCATAAATACGCCTGTGCAGGGTACGGCATCCGAAATTATTAAATTGGCGATGGTCAATTTAGACAGAGAGATGTCTGAGAAATATCCAAAAGCTAAAATGATGCTAACTGTTCATGACGAACTAGTTGTAGAGGCTCCAACGGCAGAGGCCAAAGATGTTGCCATTTTAGTCAAAGAAATTATGGAAAAGGCGATAAAACTTTGTATTCCGGTTGAAGCGACTATCGGCATAGGCAAAAACTGGGCCGAGACAAAATAGAGTAAACAGTCAGCTTAATCCTTAATTCTTGTCCAATGATCAATTTTATATACGGTGATGACAATTTTAGGGCCCTAGAAACTCTCAAGAGAATTGAGAGTGTTTTTGTCAAAGAGCATGGCGATCTCAATATTGAAAAACTCTCTGGCGAAACTCTAAAAATCGATGTCTTAAATGTAAAAACTTTCGCTCTACCTTTTTTGGGCTCCAAAAGACTTGTCATTATTGATAATCTGCTCATCTCTGGTAAAAAAGAGGTAAAAGAGGAGTTGGGAAGGATTTTGAAGACAATTCCCGAGAGTACGGATTTGATTATTTTCGAAAATGGTTTACCCGACAAGAGGGAGGCGATTTTTAAGCTTTTGGACAAACTGCCCTCGAAACAATTTTTCGGACAGCTTGATGATTTCGGCTTAAGAAAATGGATATCAGAGCAGCTTTTGGAGGGAGAATTCAAAATTTCTAATCCGGCTTGTGCCAAGCTGATTGCCTATGTTGGCCCTGATTTATTTCGTTTAAAAAACGAAATTTCTCGCCTAATCGATGCGGTCAAAGCCTCAAAAAGAGCACAAATAGAGGTCGAGGACGTTGATAGACTAATCGAGCCAAATAATAATTACAAGATTTTTGATCTAACCGATGCTATTGCTCAAAAAAATGCAAACAAGGCCATTTTTATCCTCTATGCTTTCAAAAAAATAGGGGAGGACGATTATCGCATTTTTAATCTTATTATTCATCAAATTAGGACGATGCTCATTGTCAGCGATCTTTCAGCCAGTATGACGGCTGATCAAATCGCAAAAGAAGCTGGACTTCATCCCTTTGTTGTAAAAAAGACTTTGATAAATCTAAAAAATTTCTCAAATGAAGAACTAGAAAAAATGTATTTTAATCTCGGAGAAATAGACTGGAAGTCAAAAAGTGGACTTGCTGATATCGCGGTAATGACGGAGTTGCTTATAGTAGATTTTTGCAGAAAGTGATAAAATAATTGTAAGTAGTTGACTAGGGAGGGAGATCTTGGCACAGAAGAAAAAGCATACGGGAATAATTTCTTTTGGATTTTATTGGAAAAAGTTCCTCTTTTTTGGTTGCCTCTTAATAGTGGCTATTTTTGGGATAGCCTCGGTCAGCAATATCAAAGCTGATAGTGGTGATTTTGATTACGCTGTTTACTCTGAAAATCCAGTTTCTAATATTGAGATAAAACCAAACGGCAAAATAATTGTTGGTGATAATCAAACTTCAATGAAAATGTCAGTAATGGAAGAGTTCGACGAGCTTCGAGCTCCAGTTTTAGATACACCGGGCATCTTTATGGATGAATTTGTTGTAACATTGACGTTGCCTGAAGATATTGCAGACAAGGTTAATTATGAAATATTAGGAATTCATGGTGTTGATAGTACGGAATCATTTGTCTCTGACCCGAAAACCATTGTTTTTAAGGCTTTTGGCGTCGGCCCCTCTGCGACGATCTCGATAATTGCGAAACTGCCAAAAGGAGTTATAACCTACAGTCTAGCTGATAGAACTTTGTTTGCTTTGCGTCAATTGGGTGCGGAGCAGTGGATACTTCTCGCACTGCTGATGCCATTTCTCGCGATTATAATAATGGCCATAGTTGTTATAAAACAGATAGCCTCGGACAAAGTTGATATCCCTGACAAAGAAATAGATGCTCCGCCGATGGCTCTACCACCAGCACTGGTCGGTGCGCTTTATCGTCAAAAAGTGACCTCAAGAGAGATAGCTGCAACTCTAATTGATTTAGCGATAAGAGGAAATATTTATATCATGGATAGAGAGAGAGATTTTGCTTTCGCAAAAAATAATTTCGACAGAAGATTGATTTCGTATGAAAAAATCCTGCTGTCAAAAATTTTTAATGAACATGTTTTTTCAAATAAAGAAGATATCGAGAAAAGAATAAACGATCATCTTTATAGTAAGAAAATCTCCTTATTTACCTCTGGCGTTTATAATCTAGCGACTAGGCTTGGCTATTTCAAAACAAATCCGCAACAGATTCACTCTAAATATCGTTTGGCTGGCCTTTTAATCCTTTTTGCTTCTCTAGTTGGTTTTCTCACCAGTTTTACCCTTACTGATTACCCTTATCTTTCTTTTATCTGGATTGGCCTGATGGTTACTTCCTTAGTAGTTACCTCAGTTGCACAAAAAATTCCAATGCGAGCGCCGTTGGGTCGTGAAGCTTTAAGCAACTGGTTGGCTTTTCGACGTTTTCTCTCCTCTAAGGAAAAAATCCCTTTTTCTTTAGATAATATTCAAAGTTTTGAAAAATATTTGCCTTATGCAATGGTGCTTGATTGTGAAGTCGCTTGGGCTAAAAGATTTTCCGAATCGACCTTTGCAGTCCCACGCTGGTTTATCTCTGACAAAGATGGCTTTAGCCTCCAAGATTTTTGTCTCTCTCTTTTCCCGATAGTTTCATATATTTCTAGAAGTTTAGCCTCGGTTAGGGAGCCAGGGTTTGAATAATATTTTTTGATATGGAAAACAATAGCATTCTTGCTAAAATTTTATATGGTAGTGCTACAATTTTTGACTTAGCCAAATGGTTAATTTTGGTTTTGATAATTCTGAGCCTAATTAATACTTTCTTTGTCGGTGTTTTTGTAGTTGATGGAGAGTCAATGGACCCTAGCTTTAAGGACAAAGAGCTTGTTTTTTGGAATAAAGGGATTTACAAAGAAAATAAACCGTTGAGAGGTGACATTGTGGTAGTCCAATATCCTGGTGATCCTAAACACAAAGTCTATGTCAAAAGAGTTGTAGGTATGCCAGGGGAGAAAATTGAGGTCAGGGATGGCAAGATTTATATCAATGATAAATTATTTCGTGAAAAATACCTAAGTCAGAGTCTGATTACCGAGCCGAGTGGCGTTTGGAAGGTGAAAAGCAACGAGTATTTTGTTATGGGGGACAATAGACCAAATTCAAATGATTCTAGGTTCTTTGGGGCGATTGAACGACGGTTTG
>CAYPDD010000053.1:0-4657 GCA_964409395.1 uncultured Candidatus Saccharibacteria bacterium
ATAGTGATGCATTCACTCGGTTTTTGATATAATACTATTTAGATATTAATTTTACAGGAGGATATATGCAGGTAAAGGATAAAATATTTTTGGTTACTGGCGCTGGAGGTGGAATTGGCAGAGAGTTAGTCCTCGCTCTCTTGGAGAAAGGGGCAAAGGTAGCCGCTGTTGATATGCGCAACGATGGCTTGGAAGAGTTGATCAAGGAGGCCGGCGAAAAAGCCGAACGCCTGACAACTCATATTTTGGATGTTACGGACAGGACAGCAGTTGAAGCCTTGCCTAAAGATATTATCGCTAAACATGGTAATATCGACGCTATTATAAATGATGCGGGGATAATCCAGCCATTCGTCAGAGTAAATGACCTTGATTATGAAGCAATTGACAGGGTTATGAATGTAAATTTCTATGGCACATTATATATGACGAAAACATTTCTCCCCTATCTGCTCAAAAGACCTACTGCTCATATCGTCAATATTTCGAGTATGGGTGGATTCTTACCAGTCCCTGGCCAGAGTGTTTATGGCGCCTCAAAAGCAGCGGTAAAACTATTTACCGAGGGCCTTTATGCTGAGCTCTCAGATACAAACGTTCGAGTCTCAGTAGTTTTTCCAGGGGCGACCAAAACAAATATTGCGGAAAATTCTTGTGCTGGAATACCAAAACAATCGGCTGATAGCTCACAGAAATCGAATATTCCAATGTTGCCACCAGATGAGGCGGCCAAGATAATTATCGATGGAATACTCAAAAATAAGTTTCAGATATTCACCGGACAAGATTCTTTATTTATGAATGTGCTGTGTCGGATCAATCCATCTTTCGCAACAAACTTTATTGCAAAAAAAATGAAGTCGCTTTTACCTAAATAAAGTATGATGTTGCTTCAATTCAAACAAGGCCCTATAATCAAATTACTTAAGCAGTTAAAAAAGGATTCCGAATGAAATGTCCAATTTGCAATGTTGACTTGATAATGAGCGAGCGATCAGGGGTTGAAATTGATTATTGCCCAGAGTGCAGAGGCGTATGGCTTGATCGCGGAGAGCTAGATAAAATTATCGAGAAATCAGCAGCACAGCCAACTCCTGTAAGAAGAGTTGATAATTATAATGAAGCACCTCGTGTCTCATATGATGAACATGGACATGATGATCACTCTAGCCAGAGCAATCATGGCTTTTTCGATGAAAGGCAGGGTCTAAAAAAGAGAAAAAAAGAGGGCTTTTTGGGTGAATTATTTGATTTTTAATGAAAGAAAAAAATGAGTCATTACAAAGAAGACCATAATTATCCAAGTGATAGCCGAAACCATAGTAATTTTGCCCATGGTACATTGAGAAAAGGCGCTTTAGGAGAACTAATGGGTGAAATCCCAATTGTCGGAGAATTAACAAAATTTCTCCCAGTATCAGGTGGCAGAGGAATTAAAAAAATTTGTTGCTGTTGCGCGCCTGTTGCTCTTATCTTTTTGATTCCGTTGGGAATGTTGATCTATTGGTTGATAAAAAATGCTTTGTCTTTATTTAAAATAGATATTACTAATATAAATTGGATTGAGCAGACAAAAACTTGGTTAACGGGCAATCTAGGATTAGACCAGATGGGCCAGTGGTTTGGCAATGTCGGTAATCTACTTGGCAACTTTTCAAATTAAAACACTAGCTATTTATATTTAAGAGGAAGAATGAAAATAAATTTAGGCATTATGTTCGGTGGAAAATCAGCTGAACATGAGATATCTCTAATTTCCGGTAAAAATGTTATATCATCACTTGATATGACGAAGTATGAAGTCATTAGAATTGGTATCACAAAATCAGGTCAATTCTACTATTTTGATAATGACAATTATCTCATTAATTCTGATGACCCGAACACTATCACCTTGGACATATCCAAGGGTCAGCCGATAACTTTTGCCTTTGGCGAGAAAATGTTAGTCGGTCTCGAAGATAATAATTTAAAAATTAAATTAGATGTTGTTTTCCCCGTTCTCCACGGCACCAATGGCGAAGATGGCACGATGCAAGGATTATTAAAGATACTTGATGTGGCTTTCGTCGGACCGGGGGTTCTTGGCTCAGCTGTCGGTATGGATAAAATTATTGCCAAACACTTGCTTCAAGATGCCGGCGTCCCTATCGCCAAATCTTTATCATTTGATCTTTCGAATAAAGCTGAGATTAATTTTGAGAAAGTAGAGTCGGTACTAAAACTTCCAATGTTTATAAAGCCAGCCAATTCTGGATCGTCAGTTGGTATAAATAAAGCACACAACAAAGAGGAATTTGCCGAATTTATTGAGGAAGCTTTCAAATATGACAGCAAAATTGTCGTTGAAGAAGGAATTGTTGGCCGAGAAATTGAAGTTTCAGTGCTCGGCAACGAAGAGGTAAAAGCATCGCTTCCTGGCGAGGTCATCCCGAGCCATGAATTCTATGATTATGACGCCAAATATTTGGATGAAAATGGTGCAGCCTTTAAAATTCCAGTTGAATTATCGCCCGAACAAACAGCGTTAGTCCAAGAGACTGCTGTTAAGACCTTTAAAGCGCTCTCCTGCGAAGGCATGGCCAGAGTTGATGGATTCCTGACAGAAGAAGGTAAATTTATTCTAAATGAAATTAATACTATCCCTGGCTTTACAAAAATATCGATGTATCCAAAACTCTGGGAGGTCAGCGGAATCTCCTACCCTCAGCTTTTAGATAAACTAATTGAATTAGCACTCAAAAGACATGCAAGAGAAAAAATAATTGAAGAAAATTACGACAAATAAGATATTTAATAGCTTCCCCTCAAGCGTTGATACCCAAATTAAACTACTCAGAGAAAAAATATGAAAAAAGTCAGAAGTTTTGATGACACTTATATTAACTATTCCATTGAAAAATCAAAAAACGACCTCTGTCTGGTCTTTATTCATGGTGCAGGTGGAGATCTAACTGCTTGGAGCAAAGAGCTAGAATTTTTCCAAAAAGAGGGCTATTCGACTTTGGCGATAGATTTGCGTGGACATGGGCTCTCAGATAGACCATCTCATCTAAACGATTATGAGCTGGATAAATTTGCTCAAGATATTAAGGTCGTCCTAGACAAGGAAAAAATAACAAAATTTGTTATAATCGCCCATTGCTTTGGTGGAATGGTAGCGATGGAATTTCAAAAGCTTTACCCAAACCAGCAACAAAAATATATTCTAATTGATACTACTTCAAAAGCACCTCAGCGGTTAAAGGCCGTCCGTTTTCTCGGATCACCCCTACTGCCAGTTTTTAATTTCCTACTACAGAGCAGATTTATGGATAAGAAGAATTTTAATCATGTCGATTTTGATAAATTTGTCGGAACTGGAGATTTCAATGCTGAGAGGATATATTCAGATATCTCACATACTTCGATTCGCTCTTGGCTGTTCACATATGAGCACATCGCCAGATTTGATGGGCGAGAAGCATTAAAAAATATTACCGTACCCGTCTTGATTATTCATGGCGAAGCCGATAAAGTTTTTAATATAGAGAAGGCAATTGAAATAAACGACCTAGTTGATAAATCAGTTCTCGATATTATCCCTAAAGCGAATCATATAATAGTAATAAACAATCCTGACATATTGAATGAAAAGATTCACAACTTTTTAAAAGAAATTTAAACCTGGTGATAGATGAAAATTTTTGAGAGTTATAAATCATTTTTTCTTATCTTAATCACTGCTATCGCTGGCGCTGGCGTTTCTGTCCTGTCAAAATACGGACTGCGCGAGATTGAACCTATCACTTTTGTTTTCTTTAGAATAGTTCTCGCATTGGTAGTCCTCCTCCCTGTCTTTTACTGGCAAAAAGAAAAATTGGTTTTTAAAAATTTTGTTAAACTTTTACCAGTATCTATTTTCGGAGCTGCCAATATTATTGTTTTTATTTTTGGTATCAAGCTGACAACGGCTTCTTCGGCTCAAATAATTTATACCCTCTCTCCACTTTTGGCCGGTGTAATTTCATATTTCTTACTCAAAGAGAGACTTGGCTCCAAAACAAAATGGGGTATAATAATCGGCTTTATCGGAGCGCTTTTAATAATTATCCTGCCAGTTATCACAGGCAAATCTACAGTCGATGGTAATATTGTTGGTAATTTATTAGTCCTAATATCGGTTTGCTCGCATTCACTATACTCTGTCTTCTCCAAGAAACAGCACGATGAATTTTCGGCGATCGCCATTACCGTCTATTTTGTTATCACAACGTTTTTGATTCAATTATTATTGGTCGTCTTTACTCTCAGTCAGGATACGAGTTTGTTTCATCTGCCATCACTCCCCTCTATTCTTTCTCTGCTCTATGTGGGGATTATTGGTACTGGAGGCTATTATCTCCTCTACCAATATTCGATTAGACACTCCTCACCGTCGATTGCCTCGACGGTTTTGTACCTTCAGCCAACTTTTACCATCATTTGGGCCGTAAACTTACTTAACGAAAAATTGACTCTTGGCTTTATTATTGGAACAGTCTTGGCTTTTATTGGTATACTTTTGGTGACTCTTCCAGCCAAAGGCAAAAAAATTAAAAAACTGTTAGAGATACATGAAACGGCCTAAAATTTTCCTATCCTAATTTAGCGTTAACATTTATTAAGAAGTACAAAA
>CAYPDD010000054.1:0-4377 GCA_964409395.1 uncultured Candidatus Saccharibacteria bacterium
ATCCCGCTGATGATACAAAAGCCTTGCTCACTTAAAGCATAAGCAAACTCTTCTTTTATTTCTTGTGGCAGGTCGGCTGATCTTTCAATATTTAATAGCGTCATCTTTTTCTTTGCCTGAATCAGCACAGCGGTCTTCAATCCAGAAAGAGAAAAGTTAAAAGTGCCATCATTTATAATAGGCCGAGGAAAAACAACGCCATTATAATTTGATTTTAAATTTCCCCTAAATTTTACTGCTAGTTTGGAGATAGCAGGGCCTCCTGGGTAGCCGAGACCAAGAAGTTTACCGACCTTATCATAAGCTTCACCAACGGCATCATCTATAGTGTCGCCGAGAAGAGTATATTTTCCATGATCGGTCATCAAATTAAGAGAGGTGTGGCCACCGGAAACAGTCAGAGCCAAAATTGGAAATTCTCGGTCAAAGGCCGAGTAGATATGTCCCTCGATATGATTGACCCCGATTATCGGCAGATTTCTAGCATAGGCGAGCGATTTAGCTGCATTGAATCCAACCAAAAGTGAGCCGATAAGTCCAGGCCCAGCCGTCACAGCAATATGAGTAATATCGTCCAAGAGGCTGATAGACTCTTGGTAATTTTCAATTTCCAATTTACAATTTTCATTCAAATCTGAATTAGAAATTCCTTGTCTAGCGCTTAGCAAAGCTAAAGCGATAACAGGATGGATTGCTTCCATATGAGCTCGGCTTGCTACTTCAGGCACGACACCACCAGTTTTGGCATGCAAATCAATTTGAGACGAAACTATATTCGACAAAATGACTGGCTGATCATCGATTTCTTCGATAACCGATGCAGCTGTCTCGTCACAGCTAGTCTCAATCGCTAATATTCTAATTGGTTTCTTTTTCATCATCTTGTTTTACCATTTTTTAGTCTTTTCATCAACCTATGGGCCAACACAAAAAACACCCCCGAAGTGTCAGAGGTGTTTTTCAAAAGAGCTTAGCTATACTTGATTGGTAGTTGGTGGGACGGGCGGTTGGGCAGGGGCGACGGGATTGACTGGAGGATTGACAACACCACCAGAAGGAAAAGGTTGGCTCGCCATGGGCGTTGCCATCTGAGGAGCTGGTTCAACGGTTGGAGTTACTGTTGGAGCAATCGGCGGTACTGGCTCATCAATAGCTGGCGCAATCGGAGGCTCAGTCATTGGTGCAGTAGTAGGAAGGGGAGCAACGGTCGGCTCGACCAAACTTGGCTCATTTGTAGGCATCTCGGGTGCAAAAAGATCATCCAGGCCATCATTCGTTGGCTCTATTTTTTCAGGCGTGGCCTTCTCAAGATCCTCAGTAACTGTTTCAGGCTCAGTCGCTGTTGTATCGGTGGTCGATGTATTACCTGCAATTGAGCTCAAATTATCGTTTGGCACTTCTTTTACCGGTACTTCCACTGTTTTTTCATCTTTTTCTGCGACATCATCATCTTCAGGGATAATCATCTTGTGATCTATACCAGTTAGTTTCTCTAGGTGGTGGACGCCAACAATTATCGCCGCTGGCTTGCCATTTTTTGTTACCACATACAAGTCTTCACTATTAGTGACAGAATCAATTATCTTATTGAGTGAATCGCGCACCTCAGTAATAGGTATTATTTTTTCAATCTCGACGTCCAACATAAACCTCCAAGTAATTATTAATTTAACATCTTATTATTTATAATTTTACTATTAATTTAAGAATTTTACTATTTTGTTATTTCTTTACAGTGGATAACCAAAAGTATTAATATATAATAGATAAAAAATGATAAATCAAATAATAAAAGGCTGAAATGAATAAATTAAAAAATGATGGACTTCTTCAATTCATTAAATTTGCCATCGTTGGCGTCGCCAACACCGGTGTTGATTGGGTCGTCTTCTATATATTAGTTAATACGTTTTTGGGCGAAGAGCGAACAGTCGCGAAGGCAATTGCTTTCTTGGTGGCGGTATTAAATTCCTATCTCTTTAATACAATTTGGACCTTCAAAAAGGAGTATGACAGTGCAACTGGCAAATCAGGCGACTCTTCGGCCAAGTCTGCAATCTTTGGTAAATTTATAATTGTCAGCCTTATCGGCTGGGCGATCAATGTTTTTGTTTTCAGCCAAGCTTCGGCTCGACTAGATCTACTCCTATTCGAAAAACAAGATCTCTTGCCCCTTATCTTTGCCTCTGGAGCAGCAATAGTTTGGAATTTCTTCGCCAATAAACTGTGGACATACAAAAAGTAATCGATTGTAATTATTCAATCCAGTAAAGACAAACTTATATTATCAAATAGTACATCTTTGCAGGGAAGCTATAATTAAATTATAATTTACAATAAGACTAAGATAGTGATTTCTATTTTGTTTATAAATATAAAAAATATAATTTGGAGGAGGATATGAATTCGAAGAAGATACTCGCCGGCGTTCTGGCGGTGGCTGTCCTGGCGACAAGTGGTGGAATCTACTACTACAAAGCCAAGACGAAGGCGGATACAGATGAAACATTGACCGGTACGAGATTGCAGATGGTGGACCCAGCCGGTGCAATTGTTAAACAAAATGTTCCTTTGGAGCTTGATTTTAAGGCAAAAGTTCGTGTGTGTAAAGTGACAAAAGTACTTTTTGTAAAAGTTTCTAACTGTAAATGGGAAAATAGAAATTTCAAGAGAGTCGCTCTTTCTAGCAATGAAGGTACCTATACTGTTGGGACTGAGTCATATCGTCCATTAACTCCAGCTGAGGCAAAAATTGTTGTTCAAAATCTAGCCGCTGAAAAAGTTGGCAGAACTCTTCTTGCCGATGAAGCAGCTCGACTTGATCGTGTTACTATGGCTGCTGCTGGGATTGCGAATCCAACAAACGCACAGGTAGAGGGCATGGTCAGTGATGCTTTCAAGGATTATACCCCCCCAGCAACTGATGAGGTTAAAACTATTTCTACTAGTAAGCCTTTCGCTGATTTAATTACTACAGCGGTAACTGGTGCTGCCGCGGTTGCTGCCGGAAGTGCTTTGACAATCATTAGTACTCAAGGATCTCTTGCTGCTGGCGCTAAAGAAGTTGCTTCCGTTGTTAGTGGTGGTTTAGCTGCTGGGACTGCAGGGTCTGCTACATCAGTAACGCAAGCTGCTCAAAATGCTGCAAATGCAGTTTCAGCAGGGGGAACAAGTGTAGTCGGTACTGTCGCAGCAAAAGCCGCTGGTTCTACTCTTAGTACATTATCAAGTGGCGCAAAATGGCTCTTTACTACTCCTACTGGGTGGGCTGTTCTAGCTGGTACGATCCTTTTGGCTTGTATTTCGACTAAGACGCAGGAGAAATGGTTTACTCTAAACACTGTTGACGTAAGAACAGCGGGTGACTTCTATAAGGGCGGTCCATTAACCCTTTATTATCAAGATGATAAAGACACCACAAGTAGCAAATACCTAAAGAGTTCAAAATTTGCTGTAGACTTGAACGATTTCGATAAAGCCTTTTATGGCCAAGCATCGGATCAGCTGTATAATAAATTCATTACTTCGAATACAGCATTAAATGATGCAAGCAAGGAAAATTACAAGAATCTGCTCGCGGCCAATGTTACCTATATGCTTTATGCTCGTCTACATGGCTACTCTGAGGCAAATAACGAGAAGACTATTAGCGATCTTATTGCTAAATTGACAAATCAGCAGGTAGTTACTGACAATAAATATGCTGATGCCACAAACTTGCTTACAAACGGTGGATTTGAAAATGGTACTGATGGCTGGACTTTGAGAAATGAAAAAGGCGGCGCCGAGAGTGTTATCTCTTCAAATTCAGTCGTGACCTGTCCTGATGGTACAAAATGTCTTAAATTGACAAATTCAGGCAAGGCTTTCCAAGCTGGTTTGCAGAAATTAACTCTTGAAAAAGGTGTCTATCGAATTTCTGTTAAATTTAAGACTGGCGAAGGTAAAGCGCGTGCAATAGTCAATTTACATGATCATACAACTGAAGTTGCAAACCAGGTGATAACAGAAGGTTCCTCAACAGAATGGAAGACGGTTGGTTCTGAGATACAGATTACAAATCCAGAGCACAATTACTGGCTTTATATCTACAACGATCCAAGCAATATTACTGATACTATCTACTACGATAATATATCGGTACAAAAGATAAGCTAATGTTCTCTTGGAGCTGTTCACAAAAAATACACCCCGACACCGGGGTGTATTTTTATTAGTAGGATGCTTGTCAGCTTGAGTTTTTGGGGCATTTGGCTTATGATAGTAAGTAAGAATTATAATAAGAAAAATATTTTTATGGCGGTTAACAATAAATTTTATTACGAAATAACACCACCAAAAAAGCTGGTAAATATAAATTTACCAGAGATTTGGCGT
>CAYPDD010000055.1:0-4269 GCA_964409395.1 uncultured Candidatus Saccharibacteria bacterium
GCAGTTGTTATTATCGCGGCTCAAGCTATTGGTGAGCCTGGTACTCAGTTGACTATGAGAACCTTCCATACTGGTGGTGCTGCTGGTGAGGATATTACCGCTGGTCTACCACGCGTTGAGGAACTTTTTGAAGCACGTGTACCAAAGAAACCAGCTATTCTTTCAGAGTTAGCCGGAAATGTTTCAGTTCGAAAAACAGATGAAAATACAGTAATTCTAGTCTCCGGTAAGGGTGAAATACGTGAAGAGATATCTCTCGAAACAGGCTTTAACTTTATCGTTGAAAACGGTTCTAATGTTGTTAAAAATCAGACAATTGCTGAAGCTACTGAATCAACCAAAAAACCGCTCAGAGCGACACTTTCTGGAAGATTCTCTATCACTAGCAATAATAACAATCGTGGCTTGATCGTCGGTGAAGGTCAGACAGAGAAAGAGTTCGTTGTTCAAAAGATGACTCAATTGCTTGTAAAAGAAGGCGATGTTGTAGTTAAAGGACAGGCTCTAACTGAGGGTCACTATGATTTATCTGCCAGCCTTCGACTAAATGGAACTGCCAAAACTCAGAGTCATATCATCAAGCAGGTTCAAACTATCTATGAATCACAGGGGCAGGATATTAATGACAAACATATTGAAGTTATCGTTAAAATGATGCATAGCAAGGTAAAAATTGTCGAAGCAGGGGATTCAAAATATTTGCCAGGACAGGTCATTTCAAGAATTGATGTTGCGGAGGTCAATAGAGTGTTGGCTGAAGAAGGTAAGAAACAAGTCAAAACTGAAGATATGATCCTTGGTATTACTCGAGTTGCCTTAAAGACTGATAGTTTCTTATCAGCTGCTTCATTCCAAGAAACAACATCAATATTAATTGATGCCGCTATCTCAGGGAAGATCGATTATCTCCGAGGTTTGAAGGAAAATGTTATTATCGGTAAGCTTATTCCAGCTGGAACAGGTTTCTACCAAAATACTGAAGAAGAAACTGACGAAGAAGTATAGACTTTGACAATAACATCACTTTGTGATAAATTAACTTGAGCAATTAAATAAATTTTCCATAAATAAATGGAAAATGATAAATGGAAAATAAATCATTATGCCAACAATTAACCAATTAGTAAGACAGGGTCGCCAGAAAAACGTCAAAAGGTCAAAAACAACTGCTTTGAAGACCACTTTTAACTATCTTGAGAACAAACCAGTTAAGCTTGGTTGTCCTCAAAAAAGAGGTGTTTGTATCAAGGTTGGAACAATGACTCCAAAGAAACCAAACTCAGCTCTCCGAAAATTTGCCAGAGTTAGACTTACTAACGGTTATGAGGTAAATGCTTATATCGGCGGTGAAGGTCACGAACTCCAGGAGCACTCAGTTGTTGTGATCAGAGGTGGTCGTGTAAAAGATCTTCCTGGTATGCGATATCATATTATTCGTGGTAAATTAGACCTTACTGGTGTTAAAGGTCGCAAGAAATCCCGCAGTAAATATGGTGCTAAATCAGGTAAAGAATAAATTTAAGATTCATTAATATTAAGTAAAGCCGACAGTTTAGTCTCGATAAGAATTACTCACTGTCACTTGAATAAGGAACAATACAATGCCAAGAGGAAACGCACACATTAAGAAGATCCCGATCCTTGCTGACACGAGATTTCAGAGCATGATTATCTCGAAGTTTATGAACTATATTATGCTAAATGGTAAGAAAACTGTAGCAGAAAAGATAGTTTATGGTGCGCTTGATAAAGCGGCCGAAAAATTGAGCGCTGAGCATCTTGATATATTCAATCAAGCTCTGAAAAATGTTGGACCATTAGTAGAAGTGAAAAGCAAAAGAATTGGTGGCGCAAACTACCAGGTTCCAATGGAAGTTGATAAAGACCGAAAAAATACACTAGCAATGAGATGGATTATCGCTGCTGCTAGAAGTAGCAAAGGTCGTCCAATGGCCGAAAGACTCGCTACTGAGCTTATCAATGCCTACAACGGTGAAGGTTCAGCGATGAAGAAGAAAGATGATACTCATCGCATGGCCGAAGCCAACAAAGCTTTTGCTCACTTCGCCAGATTCTAAATATAAAGCTATATATACTAAAGAACGATCCCATAAAACGGGTCGTTTTTTAGTTTTGGGTTGATAAAATGACTGATTTATGGTAAAACACTACATAACGGAGGGAAGATTATGCAGGCAAATCATTTGTCCATCCTTGGCTTAATTGTTGATGGAGAAGCGATTAATTCGATCGGTTTTGTTCTAACGGGCAGAAGAATAGATGTGTCAACTGAAATTACCATACCGCATTTCGGTTTGGTAAAAGTAAAAGTTGATACTCATCTCGGCGAATCTATCGAAATTGATCAAACAGGTGTTCTGATAACAAAAGTAGAATTGCAAAATTTTGCTAAAGAAATGGAACGCACAGGGTGGCGTCATATCGGGAATTCTCGATCTGGCAACGGCCCATCAGAGCCTTTAATCTGAAAAAAATGTTCTTTAGGCCGGTCATTGTGACCGGCCTAAAATTTTATTATAGAAACTGTTTAAAAAATATTGGAATTGAATCCAAAAGACTGTCATTCCGCGTTGACATCTCAGGAAAAGATGTGTTATTATTAAGCAGGAAAACCGAGGGGAATTTTTTAATTACAAAACAAATTCAAATAATTTAAAAAGATCAAGGAACCTAAATGAGTCGAGATTATCCATTAGAAAACGTGCGCAATATCGGTACTATCGCCCATATTGATGCTGGTAAAACAACTGTTACTGAAGGTATTTTATATACCTCAGGTCGTGTTCATAAAATTGGTGAAGTTCACGAAGGCGCTGCGACTATGGACTGGATGGAACAGGAACGTGAGCGCGGTATTACTATTACCTCAGCTGCTACAACCTGTTTTTGGAAAGAACATCGCATCAATATCATCGATACCCCAGGCCACGTGGACTTTACTGTTGAAGTAGAGCGCAGTTTGCGTGTTCTTGATGGTGCAGTAGTTATTTTCGATGGCAAGATGGGCGTCGAACCTCAGAGTGAGACTGTTTGGAGACAGGCCGACAACTACAAAGTTCCTCGAATGTGTTTCATTAATAAAATCAATCAAACAGGTGGCGATTTCTATCGTTCACTTGATTCTATTCATACTCGATTATCAAAAAATGCTTCTCCTGTGATGATTCCGATTGGTTTCGAACAATCGATAAATGGTGTTGTTGACCTTATCCATATGAGATCTCTGACATATACTGATTACAAAGACAAAACTCTCATCGATGGTGAAATTCCCGCTGATATGGTAGAAAAAGCCAATGAATGGCGCGAAAAATTAGTCGAAAAAGTTGTTGAATATGACGACGAAGCAATGGAAAAGTATCTAAACGGTGAAGCTATCTCAAACGATGAACTTCAAGTCCTTGTTCGAAAGGCTTGTTTATCAAGCAAATTTTATCCAGTTCTTGGTGGTGATGGCCGTGGTATTATCGTTTCAAGTCTTCTTGATTCAATCGTTTCCTATCTCCCTTCGCCTCTTGATATTGACCCAGCTCGTGGCATCGATCCTAAGACAGATGAAGCCGTTCAAGTTGAGCCAAAAGACAGCGAACCATTTGCAGCGCTTGCTTTCAAAGTTGCAACTGACCCATTCGTCGGTAAATTAATCTTCTTCCGTGTTTATCGCGGTGTTCTTAAGAAAGGTTCATATATTTTAAATTCTACTTCTGGCGACAAAGAAAGAGTTGGCCGTGTTGTTAGATTGCATGCAAATCATCGTGAGGAAGTTGATGAAGTCTACGCTGGTGAAATTGCTGCCGCTGTTGGTCTTTCAAATACGACTACAGGGGACACTTTGTGTGATCCATTAAAACCAGTTATCCTTGAAAAAATTATATTCCCAGAGCCAGTTATTGATATCGCAATTGAACCAAAAACTAAAGCTGACCAAGAAAAAATGGGTATTGCTCTTCAGAGATTAGCTGAGGAAGATCCAACTTTCCGAGTTCACAGTGACGAAGAAACTGGTCAGACAATCATCGCCGGTATGGGCGAGCTTCATTTGGAGATTATCGTCGATAGAATGAAGAGAGAGTTCAAAGTCGAGGCAAATGTTGGTGCTCCACAGGTGGCTTACCGTGAAACAATCAAGTCAGAGGTTACCTCTGAGGGTAAGTACATCAGACAAACTGGTGGCCGTGGTCAATATTGTCATTGTTGGCTTCGAATTAAGCCAAGTGAACAAGGTCAGGGCTTTGTTTTCGTCAACTC
>CAYPDD010000056.1:0-4231 GCA_964409395.1 uncultured Candidatus Saccharibacteria bacterium
CGTGAGGAACACGGTTCTGAACCGTGCGCGTATGCCAATTCCGCCACTCCGGCAATGTTTAAATTCCTTAAACGAATAGAAATATACTAATATTAGTTTTATTGGTTATTCGTAAAATTCGTTATCCTTATTGTGTTTTCTTAACCCTTTTCTCCTTCATATACCACTTGGAGATATTGTCATATCTAGAATAAGGCTGTGTACCTAGAATAACCTGGGCATCCTTGACCTCATCATCAACTCTGAAATTATAACTTATTGGATCAAAAAATTGTATCAAATATTCCCTGCTAATTGATTCAAAGAATTGGTCATATTTTGCATTTCTGGCCATGTTGTCAGTCAACATTCTGGCATCTTCAAGGAGAATATCGGAATTTTTATCAGACCAACCAGCAAAATTTTGACTGTCCAATTGACTCGAGTGCCAAAAAGGATAAGGATCACGGTCATAGCCAAAATCAAAACCATAGAGCAATAATTCATAATTTTTGGCTGCCAATACGTCCTGAAATTTAATCTGATTGAAATAAAAAATCTCTAAAGCAATATTTTGGCTCGCAAGATTCTTTTTCAGTTCCTCTGCTTTTTCGTGCTGAAGGGGTGCATCTAGAGTTGTTAGCCCCAACTTGAGCCCTTCCTCAATTTTTTGTCCTTCAACAATTTTTTGTCGTAAAGCTTTATCTTTTAATTTTTCATTTCTCATATTTAAAACTAAGCCCAATTTTCGAGATGATTTAAAATCATATTTACTACCGAGCTGAGAACTTTCGCCAAAAAGAGCATTCGCCTTATCACTATCAAACAGGTTGCCAGCATCTCCTTTTTCTGGATATATCTTCAAACTAAGATCTTTCAAGAAGGGTTTTTCACCAAAGTAATTGCTGTTGTTCTCCAATTTTATCTCGGTAATCTTATCTGCCTTTTTGAGAACCTTAACAAATTTAAAAACGCCGGAGCCGATCGGGTTTCTTGAAAAATCACTACTTGAGACCGTTGCTGGCAAGACACCAAAGTCACAATTATAGATAAACGGTCCGTAAGTATTTGGCAGATCCATTGAAATAGTATACTCATCGGGCACATCAATCTTGATATCAACCCATCTCTTGTTGAGAGGGCTTTTGAGCTCGGGCGCCTTGATTGAGTCGATTGTGAAAGCAACATCCTGAGCGGTGAGTGGTGAGCCATCGGCGAATTTCACATCTTTTCTTAAAAAGAAAGTATATTTCTTGCCATCAGGCGAAATTTCATATTTTTCGGCCAATTCTGGTACGATAGAGCCATCAGCAGATACCTTTATCAAACCCGAAAACATTAGATGAGAAATGCTTTTTTCGGCGTCCGTCTGCGCCAAGATTGGATTTAGATATTTAACCTCACCAGATATAGCCTCGATATATTCACCGCCGTTTGTCGGCACTATAATAGTCTCGGCCAGATAGGATCTATAAAACTTAAAACCCGATAGAAGTATAGAAATAAAAAGGAGCGAAAACATTAAATATCGCTCCTGCTTCGCCATCAAACTGTAGCTCGTACTTATATTTTTAGACAAAGAAGACAAAAACAAAAAAGGTTTTTTCAAAAAAACAAACACACTATTATCCCCCCGAAAGGAAATTTTGAATTTATACTTCATAATTTAAGCAAAGAACACAGAGAACAGCGCAATAGCGCAAAAGAAAACGGCGACTACTATAGTAGCGTAAAATATAAACTTTTCGACCCCGCGACGTGACCGATAAACATTGCCCTCTCCACCGAAAGCCATGCCCAAGCCAGAACCGCGTTGTTGCAATAACACCAAAACGACCAGTAATACTGCAAAGATAATTTGTAAAATTTTGAATAATTCAATCATAATTTTTGAGCAATTTACTACTCTAGAGCCTATAGTACTATATTGTTCTGACATTTTCAATCTCTACAGGCAAAACAACGCCTGAAAACAAACCGACCACCCAGTATAAGTAGGGTGGTCGTGGAGTAAACAATCCATTTTTTTTAATTTAGGCACCTTCACCGATATCATCTCGATGATAGACACCTGGCCAGTCAATTTTGATGACTGCATAGTAAGCTGCGCGAACTGCAGCAGGAAAAGTTAAGGACGTAGCGGTAACATTGAGCACGCGACCGCCGTTGGTAACAATTTTTCCATCCGGTTGGAGCTTTGTCCCAGCATGAATAACAGTTATGCCAGGCATTTCATCCGCCTCGTCGAGGCCGGTAATTACGTCTCCCTTGCGAGGACTGTTCGGGTATCCATCAGCCGCCATCACCACTGTGACAGCAACCTCCGGCGACCAGATTAACTCTGGAAGATATTCATCCGGACCAGCTAAGGTATACAAAAGTTCAGCAAGGTCAGATTGGAGTCGAGGCAAAATAACCTGAGTTTCAGGGTCACCTGATCGTACATTGAATTCCAGGATCATCGGACCCTCTTCTGTCAGCATTAAGCCGACGTAGAGAAAACCGACGAAATGAACATCTTTTATCAATGGACGGACATTCTTGATTACATCCTCGATCATCTCTGGTGTTAATTGTTTCGCCGGAGAGAAACATCCCATACCACCAGTATTTGGACCAGTATCGCCATTACCGATACGCTTATAATCTTGGGCTGTTTCCAGCGGGATTATCTGACTCGCCTTACCGCAGAGCAAGATTAGAGAAGCTTCCTTTCCGTAAAGACATTCTTCAATTATAAATTTCTCTCCGGCTTTGCCAAATTCAGCCATTTTGCCGACTGCTTCGATGGCTTCTTGCCTGTCTGCGCACATAAGCACACCTTTACCAGCGCACAAACCATCAGCTTTCATCACCCAAGGCTTGTCTGCTGGCTGAAGCATCAACCATTCACGAGCTGTCTCTGGATTATCAAATTGTTTCCATTTAGCCGTCGGAATATTGTAAAAATCCATGGCTAAATTAGCATGAATTTTACTTCCTTCCAGCTCGGCCCCTGCGAGGCCTGGACCAAAAATTCTTAAATCTTTCGGCCAGCGATCCACAATTCCTTCTACTAATGGCCCTTCTGGACCAACAACTGTCAGCTCGAATTTTTCAACTTTGGCCAATTCAACCAAAGCAGAAATGTCCGTTGCCGAAATATCAACATTTCGGCATTTAGGAATACCCGCTGTGCCACCATTACCTGGGGCACAGACGATTTCTGTAACGAGAGGACTCTGCGAGAACTTTAGCGCTAACGCATATTCACGCCCTCCGCCTCCGATAACCAAGAACTTCATTTTCAAAGTACTTCTCCTTTTTTCTGTTTTTCACCCATGAAAAGGATATTTTTCGACCGCCTCTTTTTTACAGGCAGTCAGTAGCTCTTCTTGCTCAGGCTTTACAATCAGACCGTTTTTTTGAACTGGTCGAACTGTGTCCGTAGCAATGGAATGTAGAGCAGCAATTTGTACCGCCCATTCGACTGGGATAGCCCTCTCCTGGAGTGATTCCGCTGAATCGCCAGTTTTGACCGGTACTCGACCACTCCAAATAACTTCACCCTCATCGTATTTTTTTGTGACACGATGACAGCATACTTCGGTAAACCACTCCTCTTTTGGAGGCTTAGTTTCCCGAAGAAACAAGATGCGCGCATAATGCGCCGCTAATCCGACCATGCCTTTCCCGCCAAATCCAAGACACCCATTTTGAAGCATCTCGGGGTGTTGGTTGAAAATTCGCCCAGCATACTCGTTAACCACATTTTCTGGGGTCTTTGGTGTCCAACCAGCTTGAAGGATAAGATCAACATTGTAATAATTTAATAATTTCAACAATGCGATTCCGTAATTCCAAGGAGTCTGATAGCTACTCCTCTCGTAAACTTCAATGCCGGAAGAAGGGAAACCTAATTTTTGAGCCTTTTCAATCGCTCCGATACCGTCTTTGCTGGCGATAACCAGCGTGGGCTCAATGAGCCCCGTAAGTACTCCCTCGTAACAGGCAACGAGAATTTGCTCCATCGTTGACCCGCTACCAGAAACCAAAAGCGCAAGCTTACGCATGGACCACTCTCCTTCTCAGTCTTTTTTCTTTTAAAAACTGATGAAATAGTCTCCCCTCTTAATATCAACAATCATCTTAAAATACAATAAATTGACGCTCTCATGCTCCATAAAAAAAGCTACAACAGAAGTTGAAGCTTTTTTTATGGAGCGGGTAACGGGAGTCGAACCCGTATTTCGTCCTTGGCAAGGACGCATAA
>CAYPDD010000057.1:0-4194 GCA_964409395.1 uncultured Candidatus Saccharibacteria bacterium
AATTCTATTTTATTTTGTAATAACAATGTTGCCGCCGTTTCGTGAGGCAATAATCTTAAACCAAGACTCTCGGCTTGAGCCAGAATCTCAACATAGGGATGACTCTCGTTATCATGAAAAAGGTCTCCGACTTTCAAGCACACCATCGGGACTGTCTCGCCGGCCTCTGAAACTATGAATTCTAAACTTTCTAGCATAAATTTAGCGCTGGGTGAAATAATTATGCCCATAGTTTCCAACTCGGTCACCAATTGAGCGCCAGTCTTTCCTTCTGTTACAAATTTGTCATAAGAGATTTTTCGTTCCTGATCTTTGGTAGTATCGGAGTCTGTCGCCATCGGAATGTCACTACCTATAGAAGTATCATTACTATAATTTATCCCTAACTCTGATCCAGGATGATTCATTTTAGCCCTTTAGGATTAGTCTTTTTATAAGTTACTTTTAGTATAATAACTCAAAGGCCTATTTGCAAACTACAAAAAAGACCTCCCGAGCATAAGCAAGGAAGGTCTTTAGTTTTTTCTACATCCAGTCGCTAACAACCAGATGCAGAGACATGCTATGGTCTCATAAACTGGAAACGCGTAACTCTGCCATTGTGTCCAGCTAATTGCGAACAAGTTTGCAATATTGCCTAATGCGAACAGAATCCACATTACCCGATCCTCACTCCGAGGTGACTGCCAGACACTTCTAAGCGTCAGCACAGTTCCACATAAGTGAGCAAGGATTATGAGCCCTAGACCGACACTTGCATTACCAGTGGTTGCCCATCCGATAATACTAAATGCCGTTATGACAATTGCAGTCCACTCTAGCTTATTTAGCTTCGAGAGGTTGGACCGCGATGCAATCGCAAGTAGAATTGCTCCTACCGTATAGATTACTAGTAATATATTTGTACTGCCTGAACACGCTGTTTTGAAAGACGCGATCAACAGTACAAGGTCGATGACAGCCCAAATTGTCCATGAGAGGCAATTGGGCTTGGCATCTGCGCGGATCACCGATATAAGGCCACGAGCGTAAGCAAGCAGCACGGCGATTGCCAGAGCAATTACCATTCACCAAATCCCCCTTTAATGGAATATCTCATCCGAAGAAGAGATTAAATATTATATCATAAATATCTTAATAAGTCAATGTAAAGCTCTTTCAAAACACATGCTGTTCAAATGGGCACCTATTTTGAGAGGACTATATTATTGATAATTTTGGTGGCTGCTTTGCACTTTGATAATATATTATCTCGCTAAGCAATTGAACTATTGATTTAGAGAGATTAGAATAAAACAAATAATAAACTAGGAAACAGCTATGACTGAAGAAACATATTTGCCCAAAGAAACTTACTATAAAAATATAAAGAAGTTTGAATTCGACGGCAAGCAGGTCGAAGTTAATGAAAATGATCATGGCCTTGTGGGCTTAAATGATTTAAATCACTTAGCGGAATCTGTAAAGGCTGGCGAGACGGAAATCGTACCAAAATCTGTATTACTTATAGATTTCAAGACTTTGCAAAAAGTACCTGATAATCAAGACTATACTTTTCAGAACTTCCCCAATCTAGGTGTTCATAGAATTGCTGGTTATTTACAGCATTACGGTGTCCCCGTCACAATCGTTAGATTCAGCGAATTGCAACAAGATCCTGAAAAATTTTATCAACTTATTGGATCTCATGACATTATTGGCGTTAGCAATCTCACCAATCAAATAGAGGATGCCTATGCTCTATGTCGAGATATCAAGGCTCAATTTGGTGACAATAAGTTGGTTTTGGGCGGCGGCGAGCACTATTTGGCCTATGACGAGATATTGGCTGATCCCGAAACAAACGGAATTGATGCTTGTTGTATTGGACAGGGCGAATTGCCGATGTTGTCACTTGCACTGGGCAAGCCAGTTGAAGAAGTTGGATCACTAGCGTACCGAGCAGAGTCAGATCAAACGCAAATCTCAATTGTAAAAAATCAACGGTTTGAACGGCTTATTGATGGCGCAGGCCACGCAGAACAAGATACTCTCGGAATTCTCCAAACCAGAGAAGCATCTCCTTTCTCCGAGGAAGAAGTCAGCAGTCCGGCCCCATTTAATGAGCTGAACCAATTGCCAGGGGACTTTCAATTTGATGGAACTTTCGTGACATCGACGGGGTCTGGCTGCGAACATGCTTGCAAGTTCTGTCCTAGCTTTAAATTTTTTGGCCATAAGTTCAAATCAAATATAGGTGTAGGCGAGCAAGAAATATTAGCCTTCAAAAAAGCTTTTCCTGAGAAAGAGGAGGTTTTTCTAACATTCGCAGACACCATGATCAATCCGAGCGTCGAGCATCTCGGGGCAATTACCGAATTTATGAGAAAGACTAATTCTGAGCCAGGTCCGAAAATAAGCTGGTTTGGATACATGAGTGCACCCAAGTTAGAAAAAGACGAAACAGTAGAAGAGTGGCGGGGAAAATGGGATGCAATATTATCTGACATGGCTGAAGCGGGCTGTATTATGACGGGCGTAGGTGTAGAGGAAGTTATTTATGATAGAAACAAATTCTATGGGAAAGGCCAGGATATTGATACTGCCTCAGATTTTATATCTTTAGCTGGCAGGCATATGTTGGTACGGCCTTTACTGATCCTCGGAGCGCCAGAACACTTCGCAATTGATCGAGACAAGGCCCTGAAGGACAAGGAAGATTTGGATGCAAAATATGAATCTGATCACGATCTGATAAAGGGCGAAATTCTTGGCTTCATGAAATCTCACCCACAAGCTCTTTACAGATTCAGCATTTGGACACTTATGAACGGAACAGATGATTATTATAAATACAAAGAATGTATCGATGGAGATGTAGCAGATCCATCTGTTCTAAAAAACTTTGACCAAATGCACAGCACGATTGATCCGGAAAAAATGTACCAATGGCTCGAAAAAGATACTGAAAAAGAAATCCCAGATGAAAAGAGATGGGTGAAAGATAAAGAAGTTTGGTTTAGGTTGATGGAAGAGATAATGGAAGAATATCTTAATTGTGATGAATATTTGAACTATCTTGAGACGCTTAGAGATAAAGTTACTGAAGGCAAGAAGGGCCTATTATATGAAATTGCTATCAAGTTTAGAAACAATTCAATAGCCCAGATAGAAAGCAATCGAGCAAAGCGATAAATTGATCTCTAGAAAAGCGTTCTCTCACTGATGCTACGGCCGACACAGTAATAAAAAGACTAGTCTAGGACTAATAAAAAATGCCCAACTTCGCTCTTTGAGCTACGCTGGACAAACTTCTTGTTCATCTTGATATATTCTAAACGCCTATTTTTGATTTGGCTTGCCAAGCGAAGCCGAATGAAATAAGGCGAAGTTTGGTGGACCCAAGCGAAAATACTTGGAACACCTTCTTTGAAATTGTGTTGGAATGGGCACCTAAGTTAAAGGATATTTATAGCTATGTTGAAGAAAGCTGATTTCATACTAATATTAATAGTACCTTGACAATTAAAACAAAGAAACCAGACCGCTAGTCTAATCGAATAAACGATCTGGCTCTTTGGGTCTGGCAAGATTAGTGGAGTCTAAGGAGTCGATCTCCCGGTTTTAACTGTTGAATTGTCGCGAACGTAAATTGGTCAACGATGATTCTTGCAAGCGTTTTCTCTTCATTCTCCATTGCAAAGCTTCCCTCAAATTGGCAGTACATTTCATAGAAATTTCTGGCGGGATCGATCAGAGGGTGCCAAAGGTGTTTAAGGGCTGGTTTGAGAGACTGATTCAGACCGGTTTCGAAGCGGTTCCATTCTTCTTGATCAGCTTCGATACAGTGATTTCTTCCGGCAATTTCAGCATAAAATTTAAACAAGTCCTGGATTATACATCCGCGTAACTTAACGCGTTGCTTCCCGTATTGGCAGAACGCGTTACTGACACCTAAGACAATACCAAGCGTGCCTGCTCGCCACCATCCTTGTTTTGTCCTATAGGGCTCAATTAATTTGTCGAGCCAGCAATCAATACGATCAGTTTCTTCAATGTGCTGAATAGTTGCTGCAGCAACTGCCAACATTCGGGATCCTTCAACATTTGAATCCCAACATAGTTTTGCAATCTTTGCATAATCGATCGGTGTCTTTTGTAGCTCCTCAACTACAAGAAGATGATCGGGATTAAATCCCTTTATTTTTACATAAA
>CAYPDD010000058.1:0-1236 GCA_964409395.1 uncultured Candidatus Saccharibacteria bacterium
CGACCTCATGGTTATGAGCCACGCGAGCTACCAGGCTGCTCCACCCCGCATCATGAATTTATACACTACACGATTCAGTGAAAAAATTCAAGGCTGGAAGCATCAATTAAGGATTTTGAAGCTTGCCTTTGAAAGACTTTGAAAAAACTTTGCCGTTCTCGTCAGTAAAGATAAAACTATAAACAAACGAACCACTCTTATTTCTATCTTTTGAGGTTACATCTCCACCAAATGTTGCCTGACAGACGCCATCATTACACGCCATCTGCTCCGTAACAACCCTTCTAACACTAACCCAAAATCCCCAAGTGTTTATCCTTCGAGTATAAACATATCTGGCCTGTGCAGAAGCTATATGAGAAGTCATGCGTGGTTTAATCTCTGCTGATAAAGTTAATGGGGCGCTCCTAACAAAACTATTCTTTTCCGAAAGATCTCTCATTGTGACATCAGAAGAAAACTTTATTTTGAAGCTAACTTTGATCGTCGTACAATTTTTTAGCTTTATCTGGACTTTGTCAGCTAAAGATTTTTTCGAATTAAATCGAAGTTGAATCTGGCCACCCTCAGTAGTGGTTGGGCCAACCACGTTAATTGAGCTTGATTTATCAATTAATATTGGCTCGTTAACCAGAGGAGAACCATCTTTTTTGCTAGCAGTTAGGGTTACCTCAATAAAATCTTTTCCATTTGGAAATTCAGTAGGAACGGGCTCCCCGTAGAGATTTTGAACCGCGACATTGAATTTAGAGTCTTTGAGAGGATTAGCAGAATTAGCATCGGCTGAAAATTTAGGGAAAGCAACAATGATTGCAATAAAAAGAGCGCCCAAAAGAACAATCAGAGCAATCGGCTTTGTCATATTATTTTTAGACTTTTTATGTTTTTTCTTGATCATTCCCCTCCTTATTCGAAAGATCGATATTCAAAATAATCTTTTTTAATTATAAACTATTGAGAAAAATATTGCCACCATAGACGGTAATTTGGAACCTTTATTTTAGCCTCTGCAAGTCCGGTATCGGTCGTTTTTTCTTCCTCAGTATCAATTGTTAGGCTTAAAACACTCTCGCCTGGAGCCTTATAACCTAGCTTTGCACGAGCTTCTTTTTCCTTAAATGAATAAGTCTGATAATAATTTATTTCATTTTGAATATCGTGAAGCTTTAGCTCCATCTCTAGTAATTTTGCTTCTTCTTTTTCAACGCTCTTGTTTGACTGATAGTTAGAAACCAT
>CAYPDD010000058.1:1246-3620 GCA_964409395.1 uncultured Candidatus Saccharibacteria bacterium
CCATTGATCTGCCAACAACAAAGGCCAAATAGATTACAAAAGCAAACAGAATCAAACTGCCAAAAGTCATAGGAATAAATTTCTCAACAAAGGAGATTATTTTCTGAAATATATTTTTCATTACATCTTAATTATATGGGAAATTTTGTAATTAGGGTAGACCTTTTACGAAAAATCCCCTCGATATCATCGGGGGGATTTTTCTCTCGCACCTATTTAGATGTAATTTACCATCTTTTTGATTTTTTTCCTGAGACTGGAGCCTTTGTTTTAACAGTCACCTTTACCTCTGGTTTTTTCTCGACTTTTGAAATTTTGGTCTCCCCTACTATTTCTTCGTCCTTACCCGCAAACCAGTAAAAATAACCGCCGGTAGCAGCACCAGCAAAAAGAATTAAGATGAAAAGAATGATCCATGGTGTCCAATTAGTCTCATTTTTTTCGTCCTTTTTCTCCTCACCTTTGATAATGCCCTGATCATCCTTTGCGGTCTCGACTGTTTGCGCTGGAGCTGGATTTACAGCTGCCTGAACCTTTTCTGGAGCGACAGTAGCTATCGTAGGCTCGACTTCTGTAACTGTAAATGCTGGAACAATTGCAGAGATCGTAACCTCTTTTACATTTGAAAATGCAGAAGCAGTCCCACTTACAACTGCTTTCATTTTTACTAAATGTTTTCCGATTGCGTTGACCTTCAAATTAGCAGTATTGCCATTAATCGAAACTGGAGCAGTTAGAATTCCATCGATGTAAAACTCATACGAAGTTGCGCCTGTATTTGCCCAAGCAACGCTTATATAATTTTGACCATCTTTTTCAATCTGCGAAACAGTACTGATTATTGGAGCTGTGACTAAGGTATTAAAACTGACAAACTGAGTGAAATGATTTGTCACTACAATTAAATCATCACCGACAACTGCTTTGCACTCATTGCTACCCACAGGGATAGTCTCTCCTTGGCATAATGAAGTTATCTCAACAAACTTACCATCTTTGACATAGCCGACATGCTCAATACCTGCTCGACCAGCAAAAGTTATTTTGGCGCTTCCCTTGGTCAAAGTTAGACCTTGGCTGCCAGCACCGATTTCAATAATCATAGCGTCACTTGCTAACTCGCCTGATGCTGTAATTACCGTTGCACCCAAACTTGTAATTTTGCCAACATTTAGAGTACCGTCCCAACCTTGACCAGTAATTTCTGTACCAGCTGGGATATTGAGAGTGACTTGTTTGCCATCAATATAATTTGTTTCCCCGACAGCCGTCGTGATAGCAACAGTGTCTCCGACTTTTTTGAAAGCAAGGGAGGCAAAAGTATTATCGGTGTACCATGGAGAGTAGCTAACTAATCCAGCTATCTTTGCTACTGGCTCAAGAGCGCTTCCCCAGAAATTACTTTCTGCGCTGATATTCTCTGAACCTGTCTTGTCAACACCGAGACCAGTGTTGGCAAAAACATTGCTATGAATTTCAGGACTAAAGCCGGAACCAATTGCTATAGCTGTTGATGAGCCAGAGAAATTAAAGCCAAAGACTGTTGCATCGGAATTAATATCTAACACTGGCTTAGTATCAATTAGGGCTTTTAATACCGGCAAATTTTGACCAGTTGAATCACTAAAACCTTCGATTCCAAGTGGTAGAAAATTTGGGCTAAACATTGTGATATTTTTATTTATAACAATATTTTCAACATATTGATCTTTCGAACCGTTGTTCCAGATTAAAACGTTACCGTTTTCGTCTGTTTTACTTTTTCTAGCAACAACCAAATCAATTCCAGATTGAATTTTGGCAGGAGCTATCACATTAACATTATTGGCCGTGATATTTGTAGTGACGATACCAAGTGAATTTAATGTCACAGAAGCGATAACAACTGTACCGCCAGTGGCGATGATATTAAGAGGCTTTGTGATAGCAATATTCTCAACATATTCACCAGACTTCACATAGATAGTGTCATTGGCAGATGCTGATAAAATCGCCCCCGAAAGAGTCGTATAGACAACTCCGGTATTGCCGTTATAAATAGCACCATTAGGATAAATTGTTATTGGCTCACCAGTTAAAACTTCATTTGTAGATGTTACAACTTTATCGTTGGCCAAAGTAGCAGTTATCACTACTTTTTTAGCAAAAACATTTTGACCGTATTGACTCTCTCTAACGTTGGTCCAATATCCATCTATGACATAATCAAATGATCCAAAGACATCAAAGGGTGAAGAGATGGCCTGAGCTCCGACTAAAGAGCTGACTTTCGATGTAGCTGTATTTGTCTGTAATAGCTGATCGTTGGCTGCATACAGCTTCATGACTATAGATTTTGCCGTATCAAAGGTTGCGTCAGTCAAACCAAACCCTG
>CAYPDD010000058.1:3630-4049 GCA_964409395.1 uncultured Candidatus Saccharibacteria bacterium
TGTATAACCCTTTAATTGTCCTAATCCTGTGTTATAGTCTACAACTCCAAAATCTTCTGCTGAGATACTACCGAGAGACTCTGAGGCCTCTGCTTTTTGTGCACTCAATATACCCATTATGAGAGTGGCTGGAACAACCAGCATTGTCATAACAAGATAAACGAGTGATTTCTTTAAAAATTTCTTCATAAACCACTCCAATTTTAATAAATTAACATTTTAACTTTACAAACTTTTAGCCTTATAGCTAAGGCTTGTTCCCTCCAAAAGAGCAATGAGGATTAGCTCCCGCAATACAGGAAAAAATTCCCTGCTGCCCCTCTGGCAAGAAAGAACTAATATAGAGAACTTTATTTGTTTTTTTATCCCAAATTCAGAAACTTAGGAAATTGAATTTTTGTTTTTGCTAGAGTAAGGCC
>CAYPDD010000059.1:0-4008 GCA_964409395.1 uncultured Candidatus Saccharibacteria bacterium
CTTCGGAGGGATATATTAATGCAGCTTCCCAGTGTGGATGTCTTTATCGGTCTGTTTTTCCTTATAGGTGTTGTCTATAGTTTTTTGTTGCAACGCGGGAAGACTATTACGACCCTCTGCTCTGTTTATATTGGCATCGTGATAGCCTCTAGTTTTTCGCAAACTATATTTGAATTCTTCAATGGCAACAAGGTGATTGCCAATCAGGTCTGGGTCAGAGGTAATACCTCGACTTCAACTATCGCGATAGTACTTTTTCTCGCTTCTATAATTCTTGTTTCTGGGGCGATTAATTCTAAGAATAATAAGTCCGATGATATTTCCGTCACTGAGGTTTTAGTTTATAGCGTTTTGATGATAGCGCTGATACTTGCTACTGTTATGGGATTCCTCCCAGAAGCCGCTAGAAATCATTATATAGATACCTCTGTTGTCGCCAAATATATTTATACTTGGCGAACATTTTTTGTAGTTATGCCGCCAATAATGCTCATTATTCTAAATTGGAAAAAAGATAAAAAATAGAAATATATGCTTTTACTTCGCTGGCTTTTAAATGCGCTCATCTTAATTTTAGTCGCCAGGTTAACACCTGGGATTGAGTTTACTTCGTTTTGGGCAGCCTTAGTCACCTCGCTAGTCCTAGGTTTCCTAAACGCTTTAATCAGACCTTTTATACTTATTTTGACATTACCAATAAATCTCTTGACTCTTGGTCTTTTTACACTAGTTATAAACGCTTTGATGTTTTGGCTGGCCGGTAGTATCGTCAAAGGTTTCGATATTGCCAGCTTTGGCTCGGCTTTTATCGGCGCACTTATCTATAGCGCCATCGTTATGATTGTTGGTTATTTTGAAAAATCCCCTGCCAAAAAGAGTATTCGCTAGACTAGCACTTACGAATTGACTTTATCGGTCAAAAGAGGTACTATTCTATCAGTAAATTGATCATCATTGCGGGCCGTTAGCTCAATGGTAGAGCAGTGGCCTTTTAAGCCATTGGTTCTGGGTTCGATCCCCAGGCGGCCCACCAAAAAAAGTTTCTGATTTCTTCAGAGACTTTTTTTATTTCAGCAAAATAGTAAGTCTAGTTTTGCCTAAATTGCTTGAAATATGATTTTATGGTATTATAAATATATAAAGAAACTTTTTCCAAGTAGATTT
Source organism: uncultured Candidatus Saccharibacteria bacterium (assembly GCA_964409395.1). GTDB lineage: Bacteria > Patescibacteriota > UBA1384 > XYA2-FULL-43-10 > 1-14-0-10-43-13 > CAYPDD01. The sequence goes on from CAYPDD010000059.1 coordinate 1,165, forward strand.
AAATAAAGGCTGCCAAATGTTGAACAAAGAATCACTTGAAGAATTATTAAAGAGCACCTACAAAGATCATGCTTTTGTTGTCGTATCCAATCGAGAACCGTATCTTCACACATACGATAAAGCTGGTAAAATAGTCGTTAACAGATCAGTTGGCGGAGTTTCGGTAGTTTTCGATTCTATTCTCAAAAAGACAAAGGGCACTTGGGTGGCATATGGTGGCAGTTTAGCTGATAAAGCCACTGCTGATAAAAAAGGCCATATTATGCTTCCCCCTGGAAATCCAAGCTATCTTCTTCGCCGTGTCTGGATGAGCGAGAAAGAGAGACAGGGGTATTATGAAGGTTTTTCAAACGAAGCTCTTTGGCCTCTCTGTCATATCGCTTTCGTTAAACCTATTTTTCGGGAAAGTGATTGGGCAGCCTACAAGACAATCAACAAAAGATTTGCCAAAGCTGTTTTAGAGGAGATTAAAGGTAAAAAAGCAGTTGTTTGGATTCAAGATTACCAATTAGCGCTTGTCGGTAAATATATTAAACAAGTCCGTAAGGATGTAGTTATCGCCCACTTCTGGCACATTCCTTGGCCACCAAATGAGATTTTTCGTATTTGTCCATGGCGCAAAGAGATTCTTTCTAGCATGCTCTCCAGCGATATGATCGGTTTCCACTGTAATCACCATGTCGAAAATTTCCTTAAAAATATTGCCAATCAGCTCGAGGCAAAAGTCAATTTTGAGGAAAAATCAGTTACTTTTGAGGGTAAAAAAACTTATTTAGGTGTCTTCCCTATTAGTGTAGACTTTCAAGAAATTAACTCTTTCGTTAAGAAACAACAGGGTAAGCCATTTTCGATCGAAGAGACTTTTGGCCTTGAAAACCGCCCGAAAATTCTGGCTGTTGGTGTTGACCGAGTTGACTACACAAAAGGCATGATAAACAGATTTACTGCGATAGAACGCTTTTTAGAAAAATACCCTAAATATCATGGCAAATTCAGTTATCTTGGAATCGGAGCACCCTCGCGAACAGGAGTTGAAGCATACCGAGATCTCAATGCAAAACTCATCGAACAAGTTGATGCTATCAATAAACGTTTTGGCAAGAAAGACTGGCAACCGATCTATTTTGTCAACAAGGTGATAGACAGGGAAACCATATTGAAATTATTTATTACTGCTGATATCTGCCTTGTTACACCGCTTGATGATGGCATGAATTTAGTTGCCAAAGAATATGTGGCTGCAAATAATGGCGATGGCGCGTTGATTCTTTCAAACTATGTTGGAGCCGCTAGAGAACTGACTGAGTCTTATTCAATCAATCCTTACAACACCGAACAAATTGCTGAGATGATTGACTACGCCATTAGATCGAAAATAGCAGATCGAAAAGATAGAATGATGAAAATGAAAAAGAAAGTCGAAGAAAAGAATCTCTCTCACTGGGCTTATAATTTTCTCAAGACACTCGCTGATATCTCAGCTAAAAAGCAACAGATAAATTAATTGGGAGCAAAATGAAAATTGGCTATTTTACTTCTGGCTTTTATCCTGCTAACAAAGAATCAATCAAGGCAATTGAATATTGGACTTACCAGCTAGCGACGGCAATGGCCAAAAAGGGTCATGACGTACATTTTTTTTGTAACCGTAATTCTAAAAGCAACCTACACCATAATATTCATCCGAAATACTCATCTGATTTTCTGGATAAAATAAAAAATGATGATATAAATCCATATCTAGTGGATAATTTCTGTGATTTTGTAGATTACGCTAATAAAAATAATTTGGATATTATCCATGATCAAACGACTGTAATGCCGACAGCCCTTTCCCGATATGCCAAGATGCCTGTAGTTTGTACAGTCCATGGTGTTTTAGACGACCCAATTCGTAATACTTATTATGAAAAAAATCAGGGGAAAAATAATTACTACGTGGCTGTTAGTAATTTTGTCAAAAAAAATACCAAGGGGATAAAATTCCGCGAAATGATTCATCATGGCATAGATACAGACCGATTTGAATTTAGCGAGAAGGGTTATTATTTCCTGAGCATAGGCAGAATTGTTCCCAACAAAGGACAGCTCGATGCCATAGCAGCGGCCAAAAGAACTGGTGATGAATTTATCCTTGCTGGCTATCAATCTAATTATGATTCAAGTGATGATTATTATAATGAAGCTCTAGAAAAAGTATCGAACTCTAAATCGATGAAATTTATCGGAAAAGTCAAAAGGGCCGATTTACCAAGAGTAATGGGACAAGCAAAAGCACTCCTCATGCCGATCAAATGGCCGGAGGCGTTTGGTCTAGTAATGACTGAGGCTCTCTCTTGTGGCACGCCAGTGATAGCTTATGATCGCGGACCGGTAAGAGAAATTATAAAAGATGGTGTTAACGGTTTTGTCGTAAAGGCTGACGATATTGAAGCGATGGCAAGAGCAATGAAGAAAATTGATCAGATTGATCGAAAAAAATGTCGAGAAAGCGCTATTGCATATTTTTCGCATGAAAAAATGGTAGCAGAATACGAAAAACTTTATACCTCTTTGGCAAAAAAATAATAGTACTATTATCCGACATTCTTCGATTTCAATTGATTGAGATTATCTTTCGATTCGAAAAATAATCTTTTTATCACTTTTGGCGGACTCCCCTGTTTCTAATTTTCGTGGAGACATCGCCCTGACTTCCTTTAGATCTATTGTTCTACCGTCCTCCAGAATCACCTTGCCACTTTTGTGATCAGAAAATTTACCGGTCGTCGTCTCGCCAGTTTTAAAGATTATGAATATCGTTGTCCCTTTAGGAAAACTTGAGTGCATAATACTACTTAAAAA
>CAYPDD010000060.1:0-3969 GCA_964409395.1 uncultured Candidatus Saccharibacteria bacterium
AACAAAAGAGCCGTCGTCGTTAACCTTTTCGACATAGGAAACATGACCCAGACGTGATTCATTTGAGACCATAATCGCACCAGCTGCTGGAGTACGACCAGTTGGGTAACCATCCCTTTGAGCAGAGCTTAACCAAGTTCTAGCATTACCCCAATTTCCAGGAACATATCTTTTTGTGGCAACATAATAAGTACACCAACCATAAGGATAGGCATTTTTTATTGAGCCAGGATTATTATTTGTAATACGGGCAGTGTTATTAGTTTGTTCTCTTGCAACAGTATTTCTATTTGCAAGCGCTAATTTAGCACTTTTTTCGGCTTCTCTTTTTGCAATTAGGGTGGCGGAAACTTCGTAACCCTTCTTGGAAATTTTTAACTGGACACCAGGCCTTATAGAGTTTACTGAATCTATATTATTTATATATTTGAGAGTCGCTAATTTTGTATCGAATTTCTTAGCTATCCCCGACAAAGTATCGCCACCTCTTACAAGATAGAAAACATCCTGATTTGAATTGTCTGGCAACGGCTCTACTCTGGCTGTTATTTGAGTATCTATTGGTGCAATATTAATTGCAAAACCATCAGTATTAGTCTGAGCATTTAAAAACTTATCAAGTATAGCAGAGTCATTCCGTATCAACGGGGTGAATCTATCAGCCTCAGTTGTAACTGCAAACTCCTCATCTGGATTTGGAGAGATAAGCCCAGAGAGTAATGATTTCGCCTTTGCTGATTCAGTGACATTCGAGGCAGAAACAGTAATAACTAAAAATAATATCGCAAAATGAGGAAGATATTTGGAATTTTGTTTATAAGCATTGGTCACAATCAGCGGAAATTTGCCGAGTTGCCCAACAAAAAAAACTAACGTTGTCCAAAAGTCGGAAAACTTACTAGTTAGTTTGTGAAATTTATCTCTTATTCGATTGTTTTGATTTTTTTCCTCTTGTCTCTTTGGAGACGAAGGAGGTTCTAAATCTAATAGTAAAGCCATAATTTTTATGTATTGCTTTTCACAACACACCTTAGTATTTTAGCCTTCTGGCGATGATAAGTCAAGCCTTTATAGCAGAATATGAGGATTATTGAAGCTATTTACTTCATCTTGGCAGTGATGTTTTTGGTTGTTATTGTAATAATTTCGACCCCAGCCGGAACAGTAATATCACTTGTTGATAGATCAAAATAAACCTCGCCGAAGGTATTCGGTGTTTTCTTGTCAAAATTTAAAAGCACAGAAATTGCTGTTTTGTCTAAATTATCAAATACAGCCGAGCTACCGGAACATTTGATGGTCACTTCTCCAGGACTCAACGATGCTATTTCCTGGCTATTATTTGAATATTTAAAATTACTAGTAGTAATATCACGGGTGATAGAGATAGATGAGATTTTTATTTCAACGTGAACAGTCGAGATCGATGAGTCCGAAAGAGAAACGCCACTTGGTAATTTTAACAAAACGTCCTTTGAAATATTATCGACTGCCCCAGCAATATCAATCGAGCTAGTTTCTAGTGATTTTATATCAGCAATCGAGATACTCGGACCAGTGATGTCAATGACACTTGGGTTAACAACAATATCGGAAATAAAATAATTTGTTTTAGGTGTGCCCTTAATAGTCGGCTTGACTCCGACGGACTTAATATTTGAGCCTTTTACAATAGAAACCTTCGCCTCAACTTCTGATGGCATTATCTCGACTGTCCTGCCACTATTGCTTGAATCAACCGCAGATAGAGGAACTTTTTTAGTAAAATCAGCCGATTCACCATTTAGCACAACTTCGGCGGTCACCTCTTGGATATTATCAACGAGACTTTTCGCTCCACGAATAGTCGCTTTGTCTGGCGAAAGCAAAACTGTTCCCGCCGTCATCCCCTCAGCCGCATTACCAGTGATTTTCTTGACTACTGGTACCTCTTTATCCAAAACCGTCTCTAGGCTAATTAATATCTTGTCTGGCTTTTTCTCCACTATCTGGACACCAGATACTGAAGAAACAACGCTTATAGGCACTTCATAGGTTCCAGCTGTATAACTAGAAAGATCGACATAGGCCGAAAAAGACTCGGCTGATAGTTTCTGCCAATTGGCAGAATCAGTCATAACTTTTATCTCAACTTCTTTTACGTCGTAGACCGCGACTAGATTTGTTTGAGTATTAAAAACCTTTATTTTTACCGACCCAGGAAACTTCGCTACACTATTTTGAGCTGTCGCAACATAAATCCAAAGGATAGCCGCTCCAACTAAACAGATTATTTTGATACCTAAATTTTTTGTGAATAATTTATACATTTTAACCAATCCTCTTTGCGCTGCCTCTAAGCAGATAGGATAATCGACTGCGGAGACGCTCCTCTGAAATTCTTCTATCTAATTTCCCTCCAACAGCGATAGAGATTGAACCGGTCTCTTCGGAGACAATCACCGCAACTGCGTCGGAGATTTCCGTGACACCAAGCCCAGCTCGATGCCTAGTGCCAAGACCAGGGTTTATAGAAGCACCCGAAACAGGCAAGATTGATTTGGCTGAAACTATTTTATCACCAGAGACGATAACTGCACCATCGTGCAATGGTGACCGTGGAAAAAAGATAGATGACAACAGTGCGTTGGAGATTTGAGCTTCTAATTTAACCCCAGTTTCATTGTATTCTCTTAGCCCAGTCTGACGTTGCAAAATAATAAGACAGCCGATTCTTTGTTTTGAAAGGCTTGATACTGTTTCGGCTATTTCATCGATCACCTTTGAATTACTCTCTTTTGAAAAATTAACATCGCCCAAAAATTTGGTCCGACCAAGCTTTTCCAATGCCGTTCTAAGCTCAGGCTGAAAAACTATCGGGATAGCGACAACTAGCATTGCCATGAAATAGCGCAATATCCAGTTGAGCAATAACAGATTAAATAGATGGCCGATAGAGGTTAGGATAACTAACACAAGCAGGCCATACAATATCCTCATCGCTCTTGTCTCATGAAGGAATAAATATGCCCAATAAAATAAAACGGCAACAATCAAAATATCTAGAATTAATGTCCAATTTAATATTGTTTGGATATTACTAAAAAAATATGTTGCTTTATCTGAAACACCCATTATTTTACCGACACCGTCCATTGACTCCTTTTATCTAAAACTAACTTGCTAACCATTTTTCAAAACCGGCAAAGGCCCTTGTCAACGCCTCAATTATTATCTGCAGAAGCGATTGATCAGAGGGGGCAATTGGAGTTGTAAAAACCTGATCATCAGATTCGGCAATATTCTTATCGATTTTATCTGAAGCTTTTATCTTAAAATGATACGTGGTGTTTGGTTTTAATTTCTCAACTAAAATCGTGTGTGATTGGTTTAAATCAATAGTTGGCTCTACCTGACTTTCATAGCCCATACTTGTTCCATAGAGAATTTGGCTTTTTGCGAGTTTATCGGTTCTGAAAGTAATAACCACACTGGCTTCAGCTGTACTAACAGCACCACTCTCGATTTTGATTGCCGAGATTACTGGCATACCAGTAGAAGTCTCTGATGTCGTCGCTGTCAGGGTATTCCCTTGATAACTTACCTTGTAAGTATAGTTAGCGCCTTTTTCAACTGAAAAATCAGTGTAGAAGTTTAGAGTGGTTTCAACAATTGTGTTAAAAACCCCACCCTCTTTTGATTTCTCTAATTTTGCATTTCCCTTATCCTTAGGCCAATAAATAGTATAGCCAGGCTTTTCAGCCGTTGAGACATTGGCCACCGACAAACTATCAGTTGCAGCTTTCGCTATATAAACCGAAAACAGAAGAACTGTAGCTGTCATAAATACTATTGCGGTTAATATGCTGTTGGCTCGTAATTTCATTTTTCTGCCTCTTTCATCCATTATTATACATCTCTTTGTAAATATTCTCTACTTTTCTCTACCTGTATTTTTTGACTAAGCGCCTTTATCTTATCATCAACACT
>CAYPDD010000061.1:0-995 GCA_964409395.1 uncultured Candidatus Saccharibacteria bacterium
GCTAAAATAAGACCCGCTGAAGTAATGCGAGCAGAATAATTAATAATAGAAAGTCAAAATGCTAAAAGTAACAAATTTAACAAAAGAATTTCAATCAGGTGATACTAAAGTAAAAGCTATCGATAGTGTTAGTCTCGAAATACCGACCGGTGTTTTCTCAACTATTGTCGGTAAAAGCGGTAGTGGCAAAAGCACCCTTCTCTCCCTAGTTGGAGCCCTCGACAAGCCAACCTCGGGCACGATAGATGTTGACGGGTAGGATATTACCAAAATGGGGGATTCGAAACTTATTAAATACCGCAGAGACAAAATAGGCTTTGTTTTCCAGGGATACAATCTCATTCCAAATTTGTCAGCTATTGAAAATGTTATGATTCCTCTCGAATTTGCCGGTGTTTCACTCCAACAGAGAAAAGAAAAAGCCGAAAAACTGCTTCTACAAGTTGGCCTTGATAGCGATAAACAAAAAAGAAAGCCAGGGAGATTGTCAGGTGGGGAACAACAGAGAGTTGCAATTGCTAGAGCCCTAGCTAATAAACCAAAATTAATTTTAGCTGATGAACCAACTGGCAACCTAGACAGTGCTACTGGGAAAATTATTATTAAACTCTTAAAAGACTTAGCTAAATCGGAAAATACTACTATCGTTGCTGTTACTCATGATGATGGTATTGCCAATGAAGCTGAGCTAACTTTTAGGCTCAAGGATGGTAAATTAGTCAAATAAAAAAACCAGAGAAATCAATGATTTAATTGCTCTGGTTTTCCGGCTTTGCAAACAAGCAAATCCGGAAGATAATTAGCGACGCGGTGGCAAGAAGTCACCTAGCGTCTCGTCAAAAAATCTGACGTCTCGCCAGATTTTTTTGACGAAGCGTTTTCGCAACGGCAGACTTAGCTGAACGATTTTGTTGATATTATCCTCCCAATCGAGAGGAAATAAGAAAACATCGGCTGGATAATCTATTGTCATTTCGGACGATAGAGGAATAAGT
>CAYPDD010000061.1:1005-2879 GCA_964409395.1 uncultured Candidatus Saccharibacteria bacterium
AGCCAAAAAGCGATTTTGCTACAATATAGAGAGGTCTGTAATCGATCCGAAGGTTCAATCGGTCAATAAATGAGTAGAAGATATCTCGGTCTACTGTCAGAATTAGATCGATGTCAGGATCAATGCCACAACCAGTATTGGTATTTTTAGCAACACTGCCAAATAATCCAACCTGCTCGACAGATTCCATCTCAAGATAGTATCTAGCCAAAGCCTGCGCTTGCACATAGGCTCGACTTTTAGCCGAAGCCAACGTTGTCATTGGTCACCTCCTTTGAAGCCCAAGTTTGAGCTCTCAAGTATCTATGTTTATAGCACGATTTGAACTTGGAGTAAACGATATCTTGAATCAAGTAAAAAATGGGGATAAAATTTGGAGGTAAACTAATAAAGGAGACAGATGGCTGGAGAAAATAAGGAAGTCGATGAAAAATGTGAGTGCGAGGGCAAGGGTTGGAAATACTCGGAGTCTAAAAAGTGGCATCATCACGGTCAAAATGGTATGAATGGTGGCGCTATTTACTGTCTGGGTATGATCGGTGTGGCGATTTATTATATCCAACAAGTCAGCGGATTCTGGCCTGTAGTTGTCGCGATATTGAAAGCCATCGTCTGGCCAGCTTTTCTACTTTATAAAGTATTCACAATGCTGAGCATGTAAATAAATAGGATTTAAAATGGAAAAGAAAGATTACAAAAAAGAGCTAAAAGAGCTTTATAATCCTTCTAAAAAGGAAGTTTCTACTGTTATTGTGCCAAAGATGAATTATCTAATGATTGATGGTAAGGGCGACCCAAACACGGCCAAGGAATATGTAGATTCAATTCAAACGCTCTATCCAGTAGCCTATACCATCAAATTTGCCATCAAAAAAGCAACTGGTTTTGACTTTGGCGTTATGCCACTCGAAGGACTATGGTGGTCAGATGACATGAATGATTTTGTCACTGGTAAAAAGGATAACTGGCACTGGACAAGTATGATTATGCAACCAGACGTCGTTACTAAGGAAATTTTTGAAAAAGCAGTGGCCGATGTTAAAGAAAAGAAGAATCCAGCTTCGATAGATAAAATTCGCTTCGAATCATTTGATGAAGGTAACTCAGCTCAGATTATGCATATTGGTCCATTCGCCGACGAAGGTCCAAATATTAAAAAGGTTCATAATTATATTATAGACGCAGGTGGCACATTTACTGGCAAAGACCAAAAACATCATGAGATTTATCTCTCTGATATGCGCAAAACTGCACCAGAAAAGCTGAAAACAATAATCCGCCAAGCATTTCAATAGATCTTTATAAAATATTTTAGGAATTTATTATTAGGGTTTTGTCTGCCTCGATAAAGAGGCAGACTGAAATAATGTTACCACTGTTTAATCAGGAAAAAAGACTCCTCTACCATTTACCATTATAGTCTGCCCTGGCGGGGTTTCTTGTTCCTCAACATCAGGAGGTGCACATTCTTTGTGAATCTCCATCATTCGATTTCTCGAAGGAATGGATTGTAGTTGTCCGCAGAGCTGTCTAAAGAATTCAAGAAAGTTTGCGCTATTATCAGGATCGCTGATAATAGACTCTTTGAATTTTTCAAACTTTTCTTCTGACATGGTGCCGATGCTCTCTATGGCACGTCCCATGACATTAAGCGACATTTTCGACATAAGTTTGCTCCTTTGTCTCGAAATTGCGTGACTTTGTTATATCGGAATTCCTCTTTTCTGACAATAGTTTATTTTAATTTAAACTTCTTTTTTCTTCATAAGAAATTAACATTTAAAATGGAATAAAAATCAATTAATACACTTATATTTTATTGAAATAAGTATAAAACATCGGGTATTAGTGATAAATTATTGTATCTTTTTTTT
>CAYPDD010000061.1:2889-3962 GCA_964409395.1 uncultured Candidatus Saccharibacteria bacterium
ATTTCAACTATATAAAAACAATAGGACACTTCAATTAAATGAAATGCCCTATCCTGTTTTATTTTTGCACTATCATCAGACAACGGTCGCCTGAGTCGATAGCGGCTAAATGAAGAATCTGCAGTCCGTATGATTTTAGCTTGGCAGCAACCTTGCCAGGACAAGTAAAACCAAACTGGAAAACGATAAAGGCAATGCCATCTTCGGCCATTACCTCCTCCATTTGAAGTAGTGAAGTGGGCCAATTCTCGCACCACTGCAATGCGTCTAAATGAAGCACTAAGTCAAATTTTTCTCGGTAAATATCCCTAAAAGGAAGATTGTCGAGAAGGCCAAGATGAAACTCAGCCTTTACATTACATCGAGCCGTTAAAGCCCGAGCCTCTTCTATCATCTTAGTCGATGCGTCTATTGCGACGATGCGACCGCGAATGACTTTCTCTTTTCGAAGAAAACTTAGGATTGAACATTGGCCACAGGCCAAGTCTAAAGAATTTGCAACTTTGCGTTTCTTTTGCTTTAGAACTTCATAAATAACACTCACTAGTGGAGTTCTAGTAGCTACACTAGACTTACCCCACAAGACCATCGCCTCTGCTTCGGCTTCAGCAATTTCTGCTTCATTAGTCAAAGATGAGACTTTGCGCTTGTTGGCTTTTTTTGCACGATGAAATTTTTGAGTGGCACTATGGCAAAGATTTCTAACATTATATATGTCATCATCTTTTGCTTCAAAGATATACCGCGAAGCAAAAAGGAGCCAACGCTCCTGAATATCGATTAACTCTTGGTCCAACAATTGTTGCACCCTCCTTAAACAAGATTATGTTCAATATTATATACAATTTTGCTAATTTTGTCAATACAATTGTGCTCTCAACTTCTTTTTTTATCCCCGCTGTTGTGCTATAAGGAGTTAACTCAATCAAATGAGTAAAATTCGAAAGAGGAGTATGACAATGGTCAATTCCATCATCATAACTTTGCCTAATGGCAAAAAGTCAGTTTGTCACCCGACGGCTGCCTCTGTCTGTTATCATGATCCGGTCCAATTGGCCGAGATTATCAATTTC
>CAYPDD010000062.1:0-3943 GCA_964409395.1 uncultured Candidatus Saccharibacteria bacterium
TAATATACCACTTTTTGAAAAATAGTAAATAAAATACTGACATTTATTTTCAAATTAATATTTTTTCAAGATCTGTTTTAGTTTTTCTTGAAGGTCGGAATCATCTTCCGCTTCAATCTTGTGTTTGATATTAGGGTTCCCCAGACACATACGAGATACTTTTTCTCCTTTATACCACCAAACTATTATGTCCGTTGCGGCCATTCGAGCAATTTCCAACTCCGCACCAACGCCGAGAGAGGGTTGGCCGACATAAGCCACGACCAGATCAGAGGAAGCCACTTCTCTGTGATCAGTTTTCCAAACAATTGCTGGTATTTCGTTTGGATCTTTCATCGGGTCTGTGCCATTTAAATGAGGCACATAGACATTACTGCAAAAATTAGAGCAAACTGAAGCTATATTTTCATAGATTTTTCTTAGATTCTTGGTCTTTGACTGCACAGTAAGAGCACCAGAAATATAAATTTTGCCAATTGTGGCGGAGAACATAAATTTCTCATCTGCTCTTTCCTCAAGATAGACATTGGCAATGCCACCGGCGATCATTGCGTTCCAGCATGGCTCACAGCACCACCAGTGCCCCCAGAGGTAGATATCACTGCCATTTGTGTCAATTCCTTTGGCTTTGGCTTTTGACACCGCAGACAGCTCTGAGTGCCCTTCCTGATGACAAACTTCTTTGCAGAAATGATAGTCAGTGCCGGTCTTACTCCCCTTTAAAACTCGAGGACAAACATTGACTGTAGTGCCCGCATTTGTAGCAGTCATTAAAATCTCATTATTTTTAACCAAAACAGCTCCGGTTGGCTGTTTTCGACAACCAGTTTTTAGAGCAGACTCTTTGGCCGCTAAAATATACTTATTATCGCTGGCAACAAATTTTATCTCCCTTCCCTTAGGCAGATAAGGGTAATTGGGTTTTTTCGTCATCACTTTTTGCCTTTTCTTCTACTGGAATTAAGTGGTTTTTCTTTAATTGATCTAGCTGACCATTTTTGACTAAATTGATTTCATCATGCGGATCAGATTTGTAATCTAATTGATAACCCTGGACTCCCTGATATTTTGGCTTAGCTAAGCCATGATTGAGTGATTCTTCCTTTGAAAGAATGCTCTCAGTGGTATAAAAAACAAGTTGGGCAATTCTCTCGCCAGGATATATTTTTATCTTTTGCGTTCTAGTCATATTGTAGACAGGGATCATCAACGAACCTTTATAGTGGGGATCGATCACGCCTGATTCAATCGACATTCCCCTTCTGGTCGTCGAGCTTCGTGGATAAAGGATCGAAACGAGTCGACCGGACTTCATCGAAATTTTTTCTAGAGTGGAGATTAAAATAAATTCCCCAGGCAATAATTCAAAGGTTTGACCTGGCTTTAAGTGCAAACTGTCCAAAAATTCGTTTTTCTTCTCATTGTCTAAATGATCGGTGTTTAAGCCTGTTCGGCCCTCCTCACCAAAAGACCAAATTTTTGGTATGAAAAAGTTCATACCAACACGAATATCGATCGCGGCAGGTTGCAATTGAAACTGATCTAAGCCTGGCTCAAAGCTAAGCTCGCCCTCAGCAATTGCTGTTAAAATTTCGTTTTTAGTTAGAATTCCCATAATTCACTCCGTACTTTAATAAAACTGATTGATTTGCTTTTTTGACTGATTTTAGAACAAGATTTATATCTCGCTTCTTATCATTAAATATTTTCAAACCCGTCCCGAATATCTTTGGCTCAACAGTTATCCAAAGTTCGTCGACTAATCCAGCATCTAGAAAGATCGAGTTTATGATACTGCCTCCGCCGACAAAAACTTTTTTAAACTTTCTTTTTTTCAACATTGCTATCACTTGTGCCGGTTGCTGATTAACAGCATATTCGACCAAGCCTGGTTTTTCTAACTTCTTTTCGGCTTCATCCATTGTCATCACTAGATTTAATCTGCCAGGCAAAGGTTTGCCACCAAATGTCTTGTAGGTATTACGACCGAAAATTACAACACCGCCCTTCTTGGTTTCGGCAATAAAAAACTGTTTGTCTTCTTTTGAGGTCCAATTGGCCGCATGATCAGAATCATAAGCGATGATACCGTCGAGCGATTGGGCCATAATTATTATTGTTTTCATAAGGCTATCTTCATTTTTTTAACTGCTGATTTTGGTTTATATTGTTCAACTAACATATCATAAATTTCACCAATTACACTCTCATCCCCCGCCATTGCTCGATCAAGAAAATCTGCCTTTGGCTCGAAAACAATTGGTGGATGAGAATTTTCCCTATTTACAATCTCCCAAGCTTGATCATAATGATTTTCATAAATATGAGCGTTGCTGACGGAGTGGGTATAGACGCCTGGTCTAACTCCCAACTTTGCGGCCAAGAGATACTGGAGTAGGGAAAAACCGGCTGTATCATGTGGACAGCCGAGCATCATATCGTTTGAACGAACGATGGAGTGCAAGTGAAGTCTATCACCAATAATATTAACCGTAAATGTGTAAGGGCAGGGCACATTTTTCTTTTTCGTCCCGCTACCAAGACCATCATCGGCTGGATCCCAAGTCACCACAACGCCATGGCGTGAAGAAGGATCGTTTTGGAGCAGAGTAACCAAATCCCTGATCTGGTCACGGCCAAAATGATGTCTCCAACGGTGACCATAAGCGGCCGCAATTGTGCCATCATCTTCTCGAAAATCGTCCCATATTTTTGTATACTTACTCAGAAAGTCGTCAGGATCTTGACTCCCTGAGAGAAACCAGACCATTTCAGCGATGAATAATTTAATCGGTATCTTCCGCAGTGTTAATATTGGAAAACCAAAATCACACTGAAAAGTTAAGCCCGGCACCGCCTTGACCTTCATGCCAGTTCGAACATTAAAATCTTCCACTCCTTCATTTAAAACTCTGGTTATAGCGTCCTGATAGACATGGTCAAATTGTGTCATTTTATTTCTCTCCGATTTTAGCAAGAAGAGCATCAATCTTACTGTTCAATTCATCAACTGAATCTGTATTACTAATTATGAAGTCGGCTTTTTCCTGACAATAATCGAGCCGTTGAGAACTTTGACCAGACATCTCTAATTCTTCTTTTCTTTTAAATTCATCAAGAGATATTTCTTTTTCGCCAATCCTCGATCGTTTTCTTATTCTTTCATACCTTAATTCAATTGGTGCATCAATAAATACAAGATAGAAATTTTTTATTTTTTTTAGATAGTCGACCTCTTCGACTGCTCTTATGGCCGAGATTATGACATCATCATTCTTTATTCTAGCAACGGCTTCACGGGCCAAATAATCACCACCCTTTGTCTTTTTTAATTCGTTTGAAAAAGTACGTAAAGTTTCGCGCTCCAAAGAAAGTCCCTTTTTGAGAACCTCTTCTCTAAGAATATCCGCCGTCGAAAGATGCTGGAAATTTTTACTCTCCAGATATCTTGCGATTAAATCTTTTCCGGCCCCAAATGTTCCTGTCAAACCAATAATCATCTATGTTTCCTCTTATTTTTCTCTATTTATCCATTTTTTATTTATCGTTTCCTCTAAATCAATTTTTTGCATTTTTGCTATTAGAATGACAATCCCAGCAATATCAGCTAGCTCATCGGAGATCATTTTTTTCGAAACGTCTTTTTCAACATATTTTGCGGTGCGACATTGACGATTGTGAATCAACCAAGCCTGAGCAAACTCGCCAACTTCTTCATACAATTTATGAATTGCATAATCACTATTTATTTCGATGTTATTTTTTTTCGCATACCGGTCGACAGTGGCAACAATTTTATCCTGTAACTCAGAAAATTCCATAATGAAAATCCTTCAATAATTAAATCTCGACGAAATCCATCTTATCAAATTTATCTCTCAACCCCAAGAAAAGATTAACTACTGGGAGAATGGTATATATTTTTGGTTCAAACGCTTTTAAA
>CAYPDD010000063.1:0-3867 GCA_964409395.1 uncultured Candidatus Saccharibacteria bacterium
ACATAAATAAAAAACCAAGATAGATAAAAAAATCCCCTGCGAATGCGGGGGATTTTTTTTATGAAAATGACTTCAGCTTTTTATTCTTTGTCTTCGCCACCAACAGAGATTGCTTGTACTGGACAATTATTTATTGCCTCTTCTATAAGATCGCTGTCCTCTTCGGAATAATCTTTGACGACATTTGCTAGACCATCATCAACTTTGAAATAATCTGGGGCAATCCCCTCGCAGGTTGCACAACCGATACAGACATCGTGATTTACCTTGATAACTTTCTTTCCACCTTCTTCTGCAGCCATTTTTTTCCTTTGTTAAATTATTATTTTTAGATTATAAATAAAAAACTGCCTTAGAGCAAATTTATTATTAAAACATAAAAAGTTTTATTTAATACTTGACAAAATGTTTTATAATTGATATACTGATTTAATTTCGTAAAAGAACGAAAGAATATAAATAAACGGAGGGTCTCCAAAAGAGACTTCATAAAAATGGAAAAAACACTTCACAAGGACGTCTTAAGAATCGGTAGCGAAAATGTTAACATCCACGATCTCAAACACTATGAGGCAGTGGCAATAGTGACAGTCGGAATCCTTTCCCTTACTCTCGGCACCATCTATGGTGCGATTATGATAAATACCTAAACTTAAAATTTAATTAATAAAAATGCTCCCAATAATACTGGGGGCATTTTTATTAGCAGATAAAGAGAATAAGATTAACTCTTTTTTATAAATCTCATTATAGAATTGAGCCACTCTTCATCGACAGAATAGGAGCCATCATCGGCTCTTTTTTTGCTAACGATCTCAGCCAGAAAAGCACCAACTGTTGAAGAAAGCGAGGATTTTAAAGCCTCAAGCTGAATTAAAATATTTTTTTCCGCTTCGTCTTTATTAATCATCTCTTCGACACCCCGAACCTGGCCCTCAATTCTCCTCAATCGATTGTAAATAGATTTATACTTCATAGCCTCCTAAGCCAGTAACTAATAACCCAGATAGGATTGGGGATAATTTTCGATATCCACCCCTATACCCCTCAATGTCCACAATATACCCGAGCGGGGTATATTTCAACTGGGGATAACCGCCATCATTGGGGATAACAAAAATACCCCCATACGAATATGGGGGTATTTTCTATTTACTACGAGTCGCTTAGAAGCGGTCGTCTTTTCGTTCCTCACGTGGTCGGGCGAAATCTACTTTGATTGCTCGTTCTGCAATCTCTTTACCGTCCATCTCCTCTTTTGCTTTGACAGCTTCCTCAACGGTAGCATACTCAACAAAAGCGAAGCCTTTTGAACGGCCAGTGTCAGGATATCTGACGACTGAAGCAGTGACAACCTCACCAAAAGGTTCGAAAGCCTTCTTTAGGTCTTCATCGGTTGCAACCCATGCTAAACCACCAATGAAAAGCTTCTGATTTGGCTTTGCAGGCGCAAAGTCCTCTTTGTTATCTTGATCCATTTTTTTATCTAGATTAAATTAGTCGCAAAAGTCAAGTTTTAGCAAATTAGCATGAACCAGAACGCACCCTAATTTAAATCTATCCAAATTATGTACTAATCTGCAAGGTCGACCACTCTTGCAATTTCCACTTTACACTCTTTTTTTTAAAAAATCCACAAGATATGACTAACCATTCAACAGCAAGAGTAACATTAAGCCTATTCCCAGAACAAAGGAGACTAATTGGATCAGTGATTTCTTCCAACTGACCTCTTTGTGGAGCTCTGGAATAAGATCAGAAAGTGCGATGTACATAAAAGTACCGACAGTAAATGGAATCATAAAATCCCTGAAAACTACCATTTTTTCGCCGATTAAGAGAACCAAGATAACGCCGATAACCGCAGCAAGAGCTGAGATGAAATTATAGATTATCGCTTTTTTGATAGTATAGCCAGAGTGCAAAAGAACGCTGAAGTTACCTAGTTCATGAGGAATCTCGTGCATTATGACCGCCAGAGTCGTCGTAATACCGAGCGGGATTGAGATTAGGAAGCTCGCTCCGATCAACAGGCCGTCGATAAGATTATGGACGCCATCACTGATTAGATTGATAGGACCAAGATGGTGCACATGGGTACTGCAATCGACATCGTGACAATGTCTCCAGCGTAGAAATTTTTCCAGAATAAAGAAAACTATAATACCTGAGAAAATCGACAGCGAGACAAAAAGCGTTAAACCGCTTGTGGCGATGCTCTCTGGTAGTAAATGGATAAAGGCGTCGCCCAATAGTCCTCCGGCCGAGAAAGCGACCAAGAAAAGTAAAATTTTATTTAAAAATTTCTGGTTTAGAGCCAGAGCAAAGACACCAATTAGAGAAATCAAAGAAACAATAAGAACACTGACAATTGCATATAACCAAATCATTTTATCCACCTGTCTTTAAAGTACTCATAAATTATCACAATTAAAGCAATATTTACAGCTGGATAGATAATTAAGTTCTCAAACCATCGTCCAGTTTTGATCCTAACTTTTTCGAAAGGGGCTGGCGGGATGCCAAAATGATAGCCAAGAGGAAATAAAAGTGGCACGCCGACCTCCGTAAACATATCGGCGATAAGGTGAGAAAAATAACCGATAATAAAAGCAATGATTATATGAGATGAATCTAGAAAATAGAATATAGGATATTGGGATAGAAAATTTATCAACAAATTAAATAGAAAAGTAAAAATTCCTAAACCCAAAATTGAATGGGATAGATGACGATGTCCACCAATAAAAATCGGATTGATAATCCTGCCTATTATGTTGCCAGCGGGAATCTTGTGCCAAAGCTTTCCTGTCGGCGTATCAAGGTCTGGGGCACTCGATCCAAGAATGGTGGCCAAAATTATCGCCACAATCACCGCTGGACTCAAATCAATTTTTAAATAAACTAAGAAAATAATGGCGGAGAAAAGTAAACCGGTCGAAAGATGTGTTTTGTAAGTCATAAAATAAGTATAGAGCAGAACGCATAAAGGTCAACAGAGCACCTTTTAGATTGACAATTTAAGTTTTTATGTTATTATTTTCGTAGTCCTATCCTATAGAAAAAGGAAGTATGAGAAATGCAAAATGTTGTAGTCTCAGTTGATGCAATGGGTGGCGATAATGCTCCCGAGGCGGTCGTTGCTGGCGCGATAATGGCAACGAAAAAAATGCCTAATTTGACAGTTAAGTTGGTTGGCCAGAAGAATGAAATTGATACCCTTCTGAAAGCCGCCAAAATGGCATATCACCCTCAAATAGAGGTTGTAGATGCTACTGACAAAATTGCCTCCGATGAGGTAGTGGACACCAATATTAGGAGACGCACAGAATCTTCACTAGTGAAGGCTATAAATCTCGTAAAAAAAGGTGAGGTTGACGGTGTTGTTAGCTTGGGCAATACAGCAGTAACAGTAGCAGCAGCAACCTTACTCTTGGGACGTATCCCAGGCGTTTTTCGTCCAGCTATCGCAACTATTTTCCCTCGGTCAGAGGGGCGCATAACCGTCCTTCTCGATGGTGGCGCGACTGTTGATTGTACGCCGGAGTACTTGGCTCAATTCGCCGATTTGGGCTATGCCTATGCCCAATCAATTGGCTTTGTTGATCCAAAGGTTGGCCTCCTCTCTATTGGAGAGGAACAAGATAAAGGAAACTCTGTTACTAAATCAGCCTATAAAATTCTCAAGGATAGAAACTACTTCATAGGTAATGTTCAGGGCAATGACATTACAAATGGCCCAGCCGATGTCATCATCTGTGACGGCTTTACTGGAAATATTGTTTTAAAAGCAATTGAGGGCATCCCTAAACTATTAAAAAGTTTGGCGAGAGAGAGCCTAATCAGCGCTATCTTGGCAAAACTCCT
>CAYPDD010000064.1:0-3783 GCA_964409395.1 uncultured Candidatus Saccharibacteria bacterium
GACATTATACCCCCTACTGTAGGGGTCCAAATTTGGATTGATGAAAACCTCAATACGTTTACGCTGATAGTCTTTGAACATTGAACCAAAAGGTTTTATATTTAGATATGCCAGCGTCACAATCGAAAAACCAATTGTTAGAGAAACAAAAATCGCCACAAGCTGGAGTTTCGATGGTTTTGAAAATATCAATATAACAAAATAAATAAAAACCACCACCATCGCTGTGCCTAAATCCGGTTCAGTCAAAATTAAAACAAGAGGTGGCAGAAGCATCAGAACTGAGACAAGGATATCTTGCCATTTTATTTTGCCTATTTTAGAAAAGAAAAAAGTTGCAAAAGAAAATATTAGGAAAATTTTAGCCACCTCTGATGGCTGAAGTTGGAAAAATTTAAGGTCAATCCAGTTCTCTGCACCGTTTGCCGTCTTGCCAATAAAATTTACCAGTATTAAAAGCACTATCGATATAGCATAAAATATCCAAGAAGTTCCACGAAAAAAACGATAATCGACAAAAGAAGCCAGAATCATCGCCACTATCCCTATGCCACCGATCAGAGCCTGCTTGAGACCCAGGCCATCGTTTGTCCCACCAAAAACTAAACTATAAATAACGGAGATGCTGACAGCCAGAAAAATGAGGGTAACAATGACAAGAGAATAATCAAATGTTTTAATCTTATTCGACATATCTATCTATTTATACCTATCACAATTTTATGACCATCTATACTATATTCAGAATTCCCCTCAAAAATTGTCTCGTTGTCTTCTATGCAAGAAACTTTGTTGGCGAGAACTTCCTTCGCTACAATTTCCAAATCAATAGCCTTTTTAATTTCAGCAGAATCAGTCTTATAATAAACATTAATATGATCTGCCACATTGAAATTTGATTCTTTTCTCAGGGATTGAATATTTCGAATAATCTCACGAGCAAAACCCTTTATCCTAAGTTCCTCTGTAATATTTGGGTCAATTTGAACACCGGTACCGTTTTCTACAAACTCTACTATTTCGACATTAACTTCTTCGGCAATAATACTTTCCAACTCTTTGTTTAATTTCTTAATATTATTTTTACCGCCATAAGAGAGTTTGGAAAGTGGCTGTCTAACTTTAATGCCATGGTCGGCACGAACAGAGAGGCCCATCTCAACTACTTTCCGAGTAATATTCATTTCGATATTCAGTTCATTATCAATCAAGTCTTTGTTGGCAATTGGATATCTCTGCAGGTGGACAGATCCTCCACTACCCATATTCTTATATATTTCATCGGAAATAAATGGCGTAAAGGGTGCCATAAGTTTGGCAAGTTCGACCAATACATTATGTAAAGTTGAATATGCTGATTCCTTGTCTCCATCATTTTCTGACTTCCAAAATCTTTTTCTGGACCGTCTAATATACCAATTCGAAAGATTATCAATGAAAGGGATAAAAAGTCTAGCCGATTTTGTTAAATCATAACTTTTCATACTATTGTTAACTTCATCAACCAGCTTATTCAATTCTGAGATAATCCAACGATCTAGTAAATTCTCTGATTGCTTGTCGCCTACAGCTGACTGCTGATTCTGTTCCCATTTATCAATATTGGCATACAAGACGAAAAATGAATATGAATTCCATAGCATCCGAAACATTCCGCGATATAGTTCTGCTACTTCTTTTTCTGAAAAGTTTAAATTCTCTGCTTGAAGTATTGGTGATGTCAAAAGGTAAAATCGCAGAGGATCAGCACCATATTTATCAAACATATAGGTTGGATCAGGATAATTCTTGAGCTTTTTACTCATTTTTTTACCATCTTCTGCCAAAACCATACCAGAGACCAAAACATTTTTAAAAGCCCTTGATGATTTCACTCCAGTAGCCAAAATATGAAGATAATAAAACCAAGCTCGACATTGATCCTGAGCCTCACCAATAAAATCAGCTGGGAAGCTGCTCTCAAATTTTTCCTTGTTTTCAAATGGATAATGATTTTGAGCATAAGGCATTGAGCCAGAGTCAAACCAAGTATCAAGCACATCAGGAATGCGTTTCATCGTTCCATTACATTTACTACAGCCGAAAGTAATTTTGTCTAACGTATCTTTGTGCAAATCATCGACTTTTTTATTGCTCAATTTTTCCAATTCAGCGATTGATCCAAATACGATTAACTCTCCACACTCTTCGCATTTCCAAATCGGCATACAGGAGGCCCAATAGCGCTGACGAGAAATTGACCAGTCTCTTGCCCCCTCTAGCCATTTGCCAAAACGACCTTCTTTTATATGTTTTGGTGACCAATTAATCTCTTTGGCTAATTGCAAAGTCTCGTTCTTTATTTTTGTCACTGAGACAAACCACGATGAGGTAGCATAGTTCAAAAGCGGTGTATCACAACGCCAACAGTGAGGATAACTATGTTCATACTTTTCCTTGGAAAATAATAATCCACGGTGAGCCAGATCTTTGATAATTTCAACATCAGTTGCCATGTGATCTTCTAGTGGCTTGACCGAGAGCCCAGAAAATTGCCCATATTCAGATTTAATTATTCCGTCCATTCCAACATGTTGAACAAAAGGAAGATTATTAATTTTACCCAATTGCATATCGTCCTCACCAAACGCTGGTGCAATATGCACGACGCCAGTTCCATCATTAGTCGTCACAAAATCGGCTGAATAGACTTTCCAACCATTTTGCTTGTTTATCAAAGAGCTATCATTATATGCGAAGTCAAAAAGTGGTTCATACTCCAAACCAACCAAATCACTTCCGACTAGGTCGTTGTGAACTGTTTCTATTTCTTGATCCTTGAAAATATCTTTGACTCGATCAGCGTCCTTAATTCGAATCGCCGAATATTTAATTTTATCACCAACTGCCAAAGCCACATTTCCAAGCAAGGTCCAAGGTGTTGTCGTCCAAGCTAATATATAAGCAGAATCTTTGGTTTCATAATTATTACCAAATTTTTGACCTGATTTAAGATGAAACTTAGCAATCGCTGAAAGATCCTTAATCGTTTTATAACCCTCAGTTACTTCTGACTGTGAAAGGGTTGTCTCGCATCTTGGACAAATATGCATTGAGCGATAACCTTCGTATATCATTCCTTTATTATAGAGCTCTTTGAAAACCCACCAAACTGACTCCATATAAGAAAGGTCCATAGTTTTATATGAATTTTTCATATCAGCCCAACGACCAAGCCGACGAATGACTTTTTCCCATTCGGAAACATAAGACAGGACCATCGAACGGCATGTTGCATTGAATTTATCAACACCCAATGCCTCAATATCTTTTTTATGAACAATGCCTAGCTCTTTTTCAGCAATATTTTCGATTGGTAGACCATGACAATCCCAGCCCCATTTTCGTTCGACAAATCGTCCTTGCATTGTCCAATATCGAGGCACTACATCCTTTGAAACACTCTGAACGATGTGCCCATAGTGCGGAGTGCCAGTTGCAAAAGGTGGTCCATCATAAAAATAATACGGCTCGCCATCCTTGGTCTGCTCTAGCGTTTTTTCAAAAGTTTTATCCTCATCCCAAAAATCAAGAATTTCTTCTTCAACTTTTGGTAAATTCATTGCTGATTCAACTGGCTTAAATGGCATATTGTCTCCTTAAATAAAAAAATGGCCCAATAATATAAAATAATTATATCTTAAGGCCACTTATTATATAAGTGAGGTACCAGCCAAAAACATTCTTGATTTCGGTGATTACGGTCACCAACCGAGTAGTTCTACTTCCAAACGTTGAAATCCA
>CAYPDD010000065.1:0-771 GCA_964409395.1 uncultured Candidatus Saccharibacteria bacterium
CCCGCATATCCTTCTCGAAAGGCTGGACGAAGAAATGCCCATAGCCTATAAGCATCATTGGCTTCGATTAGTGCTGAAGCAACAATATCCCGAACGCCAATCATAGCTTCTTGGTCTTGGATTGTTAGCTCCAGATCATCCATAAACTTATCGATGATGGTACTGGCACCATGATCTTTTACGAATCGTCGTAGCAGGCTTCTAGCGCTGCCGCGCTTCTCTTCGTCGATGCCCAGATATACGGTGCATGCGGTGTTTAACTCGACAATAGTCGGCTTCGAAATCTTTTGGAGTTTCTTCAGAGAGACTTCAAAGATTTGGGCACGCATCATGTCTCGAGCGTGGTAAAAGGGACCAGTGGGGATGTGAACACTCTTTTTTGCGGTCAGAATTCTTTCAAGGTCTCCTTCGAAACAAGTTTCAATCAATTCAATGATCAAAATTTCACATTCGGCAGGAGTATTGACCAATAGTATTATGGGGTCATCCATAATTGCTTTAAGGCATCGTATGTCTCGCAGCTTTCTGTCGGGTTCTGAATTGGTAGCGGCTAGTATACCGCGCACCATGCATCTGATTTCGCTAGGACTCATTTTTTTCTCCTTTCCTCGCGATGAGGTAGGTAGCAGATAGGCAGGATTGCCTTACAAAACTAAATGCGATATTTAGCCTTGTGAAAACTTACTATAAACACTAATAATGTATTTGTCAAGCAATGTACGATTGCAGGGTTAATGCTACCTTTTTGTCGCAGGTGTTGCCAAGCTGCTG
>CAYPDD010000065.1:781-3763 GCA_964409395.1 uncultured Candidatus Saccharibacteria bacterium
ACTTGCAATTAATAGAGATCGTTTATTATTATTGCACTGCATAATCCATACACGATTTATGATGCTCTACCCAGTATATTTTGTTATTTACGCTTGACTGCCACGAACATATTCCGATCGCAAATCCTACTTGTCTCAGCTTCGCCATTCTAGTTTGTTGCTGGGAAACCCATACAAAGCACTCCTGATACTGGATATATTTGAGATATTATGGTATAAGATAAACAAGGAAACACCATCTGGGATTCTATAAAAGGAGGGATCACATGGGAACAACTCTTCCGTGGTATAACTTTACAGAATCGATCATTAAACGAAAGTTCAATGATTTAGGTTCACAAGTGACGAATTATTCGATCGACGAAGATTCGAAAACCGTCACAATTACTGTCGAGTTCACAGACTTTCCAGAACTTCTGGAAGCAAATGACCAGTTGCTCCGCGACTTGCTCACCGAGTGCACCAAGGCCGGCTACATTCTCATTGTTAACGGTAAGAATGTTGAGCAGGCTGCAGCAAACGTCAAGCTTATATCAGCGATTGCGTAGCAATTTCCTGGAATAGGAACGTGTGAACTGGATTCTGGGGCATCACCTAAAACGTGTTGCCCTATTTTAATACCTAAATTACTTATTGTAGGACTATCTATTCTGCCGATAAACAATCGGTCAATTCTCTTGACTCATTATCTTTATAAAGATATACTTATCTATATAAAGATAAATGGGAGGGTGGATGAAAACTAAGAAAAGAAAAGCAGTGAACCGCAAAGTTACCGCTTCTTTTTGTGCACAAAAATCTGCCTACGAAGAAATTATCACGCTCGAGGAATGCAAAAAATGTTTTAGCAAATTCGAGCTAACTGATCAAAGAATCCTTGAGATTAAAAATAGTGTAATCGGATTAGCTGACGGGATAATTAATACATATTTAGATAGTTTTTAGGCAAAAATGGAACAAGAATACACAAAAGCAGTAATCTATTGCCGTGTATCCTCGGAGAAGCAAGTTAAAGAGGGTAACGGTCTTGATAGTCAAGAGCACAGGTGTCGAGAATACGCCAAATCTCTAGGTCTTGAAGTTGAGCAAGTGTTTCGAGACGAGGGTATTTCCGGTGGTCTTTTTGATCGTCCAGCGATGCAATCCCTGATCAATTATCTTGATACTAATTGGCAGAATAAGTATTTCGTCATCTTTGATGACCTCAAAAGGTTTGCCCGTGATGTCGAAGTCCATATTAAATTAAAAGCTGAACTCAAAGGACGGGATGCCAAGCTTCGCTGTCTGAATTATAACTTCGATGATAGTGCTGAAGGTGAGTTTGTCGAAACAATCTTTGCAGCTCAAAACCAACTTGAAAGAAAGCAGAATCGAAGACAAGTTTGCCAGAAGATGAAAGCTCGAATAGAGCGAGGTTATTGGTGTTTTACTCAGCCTTCTGGTTATGAGTTTAAGAAAGATAAGGAACACGGTAAAATCCTTGTTCCAGTCCGTTCAATTTCAAATATTATTGCGAAAGGCTTAATAGATTACGCCGAGAATCGGTTGCTGGGGCAGGTCGATCTCCAGAGATTTTTCGAGTCACAAAATTTGCACAAACTAATCGGCAGCAAAAAGATGTATCTTCAATTTGTTAAGAGGTTGCTGACTGAATCTTTGTATGCCGGCATAGTCGAATATCCTGAATGGGGTATCTCTAAGCGAAAAGGACACCACAAAGCAATAATTTCTGAAGAGGTTTATGACAAAATTCAGAGAAAACTTATGCGCCCAGAGAGAATCCCTCGAGAGACTGATAGTCTTGAGTTTCCTCTAAGAAGAAATATCGATTGTGAATTTTGCGGTAAAACGATGACTGGTAGCAGTTCGCACAGCAAAAACGCCGACAAATATTATCCTCATTATACTTGTAATAATAAGGATTGCATCGCCAATCCAAAAAACATTACTGCAAGTAAAGTTGAGGATGATTATGCGGAAATGTTAGGACATATAACAGTTGGTGAGGAGGTACTAGAGATGATCAAAATTGTAACTACACGCCTTTGGCTAGAAAAAGTTAAGGGCAGAAGTACTAGCTCGGCAATCGCCGAAGCTGAAATTAAGGAAATCGAGAAACAAATCAATGAGTTTATCGACCTGATTCCGACCACTAAGTCGGAAAGCATTAGAGCAAGATATGAGGCCAAAGTTGAGAGTCTTGATCAACGCATCAAAGAATTGCAGAGTAGCTTGGAAAACAAAAAAGAGCCTAATTTTAAGGAGGCTCTTAATCTAACTTTAAGACTGCTTGGAACCCCGGCCGAAACATGGAAAAGTGTAGGCCTAGAGAAGAAAACTTTGGTTCACAAGTTGATCTTTACTGAGAATCCAAAATACTCCTTTTTAAGAGGTTTTGGAACCATTAAATTGTCGCTCCCATTCTACATAAAAGACTATGTGACTGGTCAAAATGATGTGTTGGTGGACCCAAGCGGATTTGAACCGCTGACCTCTTCGCTGCCAGCGAAGCGTTCTAGCCAACTGAACTATGGGCCCGAAATATTCTCTCAATACTTTACAAGATAATTGAATTGAATTCAAGTTGGTAAAGTGGTAAATTATTAGCAATAAGATTTAAGCAATAAGCAGTAAGAATAAAATGAAAAAAGATTACGACTTTAAATCAATTGAATCCAAGTGGCAGAAAATTTGGGATGAGAACAAATATGGTATTGCCGATGATTTTTCAAAAAAACCAAAGCATTATCACTTAGTTGAATTCCCCTATCCATCCGGTGCCGGTCTTCATGTTGGTCACTGTATGGGTTATGGCGCTTCAGACGCTTATTGCAGAATGAAAAGAATGCAAGGCTTCAATGTGATGTATCCAATCGGTTGGGATGCTTTTGGACTACCAACAGAAAATTTTGCCATCAAAAATAAGATCAAACCGGCTGTTGCCACAAAAAACAACGTTGAGACGTTTAAAAAGCAGATGAA
>CAYPDD010000066.1:0-634 GCA_964409395.1 uncultured Candidatus Saccharibacteria bacterium
AACATCATGACGCCAGAGCTGAGCCATCACAAAACCATCTTTTATCTCGAAAGAGAGCATTTTCAAGTAGTGATTAATCTTATCGGACAACAAATTCGTTCCCAGTAGATTATTTATTTTTTGATAATCTAGCTTGATCTTTCTTGGCTCGGGAATAATTTCTGACTTAACTATTCCTTTTAGAATTGCACCGCCAGCAACCTCAACGATTAAACTTGCAGCCTTGTTTATAATATACTCCGTGCCACCATCATCAATACCTCTTTCAAAGCGATAACTGGCTTCTGATTGTAGCTTTAATTTTTTTGAAGTCTTTCGAATCGAAGAGGAGTCAAAAACAGCTGCTTCAAGGACGATATTTGTTGTTTTGCTAGTTACCTCAGAGTTCAAACCGCCCATAACACCAGCGATGGCGATTGCTTTTTCTTTGTCGGCAATCACTAAATCATTTTTATCAAGCTGACGAGTGGTGCCATCAAGAGTTTCAATTTTCTCCTTGTCGAGAGCATTTCGAACAATAATTTTCTTGCCAGCGATCTTTTGGTAATCAAAAGCATGGAGAGGATGACCCAAATCAAGAAGAATTAAATTTGTAATATCAACAACGTTGTTAATTGATCTAATCCCCGTCGCT
>CAYPDD010000066.1:644-3751 GCA_964409395.1 uncultured Candidatus Saccharibacteria bacterium
TGGCATAATATGCCGAGCATTTTTTTGGATTTTGGATCTCAAAGCTTAATGACTCTTTGGCTTCATTGGCTGATTGCTTAAGAGCTATCGGAGTCTTTTTGACAATACTCCCAGTAAAAGCGCCTAGCTCTCTCGCAACACCAAGATGTGAAAGCCAATCTCCACGATTTGGCGTAATAGAAATATCGAATACTGTTTCTTTTATGATATAGTCCTTGAGCGGTTTTCCAAGCTCATACTCTTTTGGTAATTGAATTATACCAGAGTGATCACTACCAAGGCCAAGTTCGTCAGCAGCACAAAGCATGCCTTCCGATTCAACGCCTCTGATTTTTGCTCTTTTGACCTCAAAATCTCCGGGCAAGATCGCACCTATTTTTGCCAATGGCACAATCTGATCAACAGCTATATTTGGCGCACCACAGACAACCTGATAATTACTGACGCCGTCAGTTACACTAGTAAGATTTAATCTATCAGCATCTGGGTGTTTATCTACTTTTAAGATCTTTGCTACAACTACAGAATCATGCAGGCCGACTTCGATGCCTTCGACTTCGATACCAGCAAGATGAAAGATATCGGAAATTTCTTCGTTGCTCTTCTCTTTGATGCTTGGTAGATATTCTACTAACCAACTTTTTAGTATTTTCATATTTCTAGCCTATAAATATTAAAACTGTTTCAGAAATTTTAAATCGCCTGATCGCAAATTGCGGATGTCTTCAATTCCATATTTAAGCATCACTAATCGATCAATGCCCATGCCAAAAGCAAAACCGCTATATTTTTCAGGATCTAGCTTCATATTTCTAATCACATTTGGGTGAACCATACCGGCGCCTAAAAGCTCAA
Organism: uncultured Candidatus Saccharibacteria bacterium; assembly: GCA_964409395.1. Taxonomy (GTDB): domain Bacteria; phylum Patescibacteriota; class UBA1384; order XYA2-FULL-43-10; family 1-14-0-10-43-13; genus CAYPDD01. Next base: position 1,500 of record CAYPDD010000066.1, read on the forward strand.
TCCATTTCCCTTTGTATTTTGCCTCAACTTCAAATCCAGGCTCAACAAATGGGAAAAAACTAGGACGAAATCTTACCTCTGTCTCCTCGCCATACATTTTTTGAAAAAAGTGTCGAAGAATGCCAAAAAGATGGCCGACTTTGACATCTTTATCTATATATAGGCCCTCGAGCTGGTAAATGCTTGTTTCGTGTTTAAAATCAGTTGCCTCATTTCGATAAACTTGACCCGGAGAGATAACCTTGACTGGTGGTTTGTGAGATTCGGTATATCTGATTTGACCATTTGAAGTTTGCGTCCTCAATAACTTTTTATCAGAAAGCCAAAAAGTATCCTGCATATCTCTAGCTGGATGATCTTTTGGGACATTGAGAGCATCAAAGTTATACCACTCATTTTCGACTTCCGGTCCTTCATAGACATCAAAACCCAACTCTTCAAAAATTTGAACTGTTTTATTCAGAAGCTGTGTTAATGGATGTAAATTGCCTTTGTTCATCATTTTGACTCTTTTTTATTTATTTAAAAGACTTTTTGGTTCGAAAAAATAATTCTGATAAAAAAACCACAATAACAATTGATAAACCGATGAGCAGGTCAAGCATTTTTAGCCCTTTTAAGGCCAGTAACGCCGTAAGAGCAAGTGATGCCAAGGAAGCCTGTCTTGCCGAGGGCCAGAAAAAATCATTGCTGTTTGAATTTGGTCGCTGTTTAGATTAAAAATAAAAAATTGATATGGCTAGGATTCCTGCTACCGCGATGAAAAACGAACCATAAAAATTTATAAATACCGGCAATTTAGAGGTAAATGGATTGTAGTTGAAAGTTGCCAATACAAAAGAGGTAATACCAAATAAAGTTATAGAAAAAAGAAAAAACAAGTTTCTAACTATTGATGTCATTTTCGTCGCTTTTAATTTTTGATAGTAAATTTTCTATTTTCTGAGCATGTTCCTCTGTTTTGTCAGAGACAAAATATAGACTAGGAACTCTCCTCGCAACTATTTTTTGAGAAAGGTTTTTTCGAATATTAGCGGCCTCAAATCGGACTTCCTTGACCAATTGATCAATATCTTTAGTGCTACTTAACCAGACCTTAGCAAAAGAAAGGTCCTTTGAAACATGGACCTGTGTTATAGAAATAAAACTATCAGGAAACAGAGCTTGAATTTCTCTGGAAAGTTCCCTTTTAATCAGTTCATCAAATTTTTGCATTCTTGGTGTGACCATTTTCCTTACCTTATCAGAAAATGACTAATTTGCCAACTTGGGATAACAAAAACCCCGCCATTTCTGGCAGGGTTTTTATATATGAGTACAATAGTATTTCTAATTGAATGCTGATGCTAACGTTTAGCCCACTGAGGTGCTCGACGAGCGCCCTTCAAGCCTGGTTTCTTTCGCTCTTTCTCTCTTGGGTCTCGACTAAGATAACCGGCTTTTTTCAGGACTGTACGAAATTCACCATCAAATTTTTCTAACGCTCTGGCGATACCAAGTCTTGTTGCATCAAGCTGTCCTTCTTTGCCACCACCAAGTGCTTTGACGGAAATTCCGAAACTACCTTTTTTGCCAACAAGCTCGAAAAGAGACATGATTGACTCTGGTAATTCAGTTTTGGCGCCGTTTACAGTGATAGTTTTGTCTTTTTCAAAAATTCTGACAGAGGCGACCGCTGTTTTGCGTCTACCAACCCCAGCCCAATATGTTTCTTGTGTTTCTTTTGCAGTCATATTTATCCTTGATTCTTAAACTTAACATTTTGGTGAGGGTGAGTATCGCCTGCATAGACGTTCAAACGACCCATAAAAAGATCTGCAAGCTTGTTCTTTGGCAACATACCTCGAACAGAGTGATTGATTATCTCTTCTGGATTGTCTTCTCTAAGCTCAGGAACAGTATAAGTCTTTAGATTTCCTAAATAACCTGTATGTTTGTAATATCTTTTTTGCTCTTCTTTTTTACCAGTAAGAACAACCTTATTGGCGTTGATTACGACAACGTGATCACCATTATCAACATTTGGCAAAAAGCCAGGTTTGCTTTTACCTCTTAGTAAAGTTGCGATCTCTGTTGAGAGACGACCCAAAACTTTACCTTTTGCATCAAATAGATACCACTCTTTTTCTGTAGTTTTATTTTGCATTTTTAGTCACCTTAACCTTAGTATTTTCTTCTTTAATGTCGGTTGTTTTAACTTTTTTATCTTCTACTAATTTAGAAACTTCTTTTTCAACAAAAACTTTTTTATC
>CAYPDD010000067.1:0-3741 GCA_964409395.1 uncultured Candidatus Saccharibacteria bacterium
TCAGCTTGTCATTTCAACCATCGTCTCAGGGGAGAGGCGAGTGAGTCTGACGAAAAATTTGTCAAAGAAAAATGCCAAATTCTTGGCATCGATTGTACCTTTGGTCGGGCAGAGGGGGAGAGAAAATATAACAATGAAAATGAAGCCAGAAATGCGCGTTATGACTTTTTTCAAAAAATTTTGAAAGAGGGGAGAGGTGACAGCATCGCCATTGCCCATAACCGAAATGATCAGGCTGAGACGGTGATGATGCGGATTGCTCGCGGTACAGGGATAAGAGGATTAAAATCAATCCCCTACAAACGAGAAAATTTTGTCCGTCCCCTGCTGGATATTTCTCGAAAAGAGATAGAGGAGTTTTTGAAAAAAGAAAATATTCCTTTTGTTATTGATGAGACCAATCTCTCTAATGACTATTTAAGAAATGAAATTCGCGCTAATTTGGTCCCTTATTTAGCTAGCATTAATCCGAATATTCTAGATACACTGGCCAATATATCAAAAAGTGCTTCCTGCGATTATGACTTTATTGAGTCATCTGCCAAAAAAGAAATGAATAATATTATCTTGAAGGACGAAAAAGATACTATTTATTTTGATTATTATAAATGGCTTAACTTGCACTCCTCTCTTCAAGCTATGGTGCTTCGTCTCGGTCTGGAAAAAATATCTTCTCTTGACAACATCACTGTTGATCAGCTAGAAGACGCTCTTCTCGTCCTGAAAAAGGGTGTGGGTAAAAAATTTAAGCTCCTTCCCCACTCGTTGATAATCGAGCTTCGAGATGGTAAAATTGTTATAGCCAAACATTAATATTTTATAAAAGGATACAAGATGAAGCCAAATTATAATCGTTCAGTTATTTTTATTGTCATAATTATCGTTGCCCTGTTTCTAATCTCTAATCGTTTCATCGCAAAGGCTCCGGAGGTAAAAAGTGTTTCTATCTCAGAGATAGCTCAGCAGGTTGATAAAGGGGAGATCAGTAAGGTAGAGGTCAAAGACAACGAGATAACTGCAACTCAAAAAAATGGCCAAAAGATAAAAGCAGTCAAAGAGCCAACTCAGGGTGGTATAAAAGATTATGGTATTACTCCTGACAAAGTAGAAATTGATGTTAAGGATACCTCTGGTTCGGTCGCTTGGATTTCAATGCTTCAAATATTGCTACCAATTTTGCTGATCGGCGGTTTCATCTTCTTTATGATGAGATCAGCCCAGGGTGCAAACTCCAAGGCAATGAGTTTCGGCAAATCTACTGCCAAGCTTTTCGCTGGTAACAAGAAATTCACTTTTGGCGATGTTGCTGGTGCAGAAGAGGCCAAACAGGAGCTTTTCGAAGTTGTTGATTTCTTAAAAAATCCAAAAAAATATCGCGATGTTGGTGCCGAAATTCCTCGAGGTGTTTTACTTGTTGGTTCACCTGGAACTGGCAAGACCTTGATGGCTAGAGCTGTTGCTGGAGAGGCGGGCGTCCCCTTCTTTTCAATCTCAGCTTCAGAGTTTGTCGAGATGTTCGTCGGTGTTGGTGCTTCTCGGGATAGAGATTTATTCCAAAAGGCAAAAAGAAACGCGCCAGCTATTATCTTTATTGATGAGCTTGATGCTATCGGTCGCCAACGTGGTTCTGGTCTCGGTGGTTCACATGATGAACGAGAACAGACACTCAATCAAATATTAGTAGAAATGGACGGATTCGAGCCAACTGACAATGTTATCATTGTGGCTGCGACCAATCGTCCAGACGTTTTAGACCCTGCTCTTCTCCGCCCAGGTCGTTTTGATCGTCAGGTCTATATTGATCTCCCGGATCGTAAAGAAAGAGAGCAGATATTAAAAGTTCATACCAAAAATAAACCAATCGAAACTGAGGTAAAGTTGGAGAAGATTGCCGCTTCAACCCCAGGATTTTCCGGTGCCGATCTGCGTAATTTGACCAATGAAGCTGCTATCTTGGCTGCTCGAGGAGGCAAGAAAACTATTTCTCAGGACGATTTGACCAGTTCTATCGAAAAAGTGATGATGGGCCCAGAGAAGAAGACAAGAGTATTATCAGACAAAGAAAGACATATCACTGCTATCCATGAAGCGGGACATGCCGTTGTCAGCCATATTTTACCAAATGCTGATCCTGTTCATAAAATATCAATCATTTCCCGAAGAATGGCCCTTGGCTACACTTGGAATATGCCGACAGAGGAGCGTCGTCTCCAAACAAGAGCTCATTTTATGGACGAGATTGCCACGCTTATGGCTGGAAGAGTCGCCGAAGAGCAGTTTTTTGGCAAGGACAATATTACAACCGGTGCTTCAAATGATATGAAAAAAGCTACTGAGCTGGCTCGAAAAATGGTAACTGACTATGGTATGAGTGATCGACTTGGCCCACAAATTTATGGTCACAGAGATGAAATGCCATTCCTTGGCAAGGAATATACAGAGCACAGAAACTACAGTGAAGAAATCGCTAAGATTATTGACGAAGAGGTCACAGGTCTTATTCGGCAGGGCAAGAAGAACGCTGATGATATCGTAAAAACTCATAAAAAAATTATTGATAAAATTGCGACTGATTTGCTAGCAAAAGAAACGATCAATGATACTGAGTTTAAGCAATATTTTCCTGAACCAAAAAAATAAAAATGAAAAGAATCCTACATCTTTTTAACAAGGATAACTCTGTTCGCGGTGCGAGTATTATCCTTATAATAACCTTGGCTATCAGTAATATCCTCGGCCTACTTCGTGACCGTTATTTGACGAAGAATATTGATCTCTACAATCTTGATATCTACTATGCTGCTTTTCGTATTCCTGATCTGATTTTTAATCTTTTGATCCTTGGAGCAATTGTCTCAGCTTTTATCCCTGTTTTTTCAGAGTTTATCGCTCACAAAAAAGAGGAAGAGGGCTTCAAAGTCGCCAATATGTTGATAAACGCCGGTCTTGTTTTTGTAGCTGTCTCAGCGATTATTTTGATAATCATCATGCCATATTTGATGGTGCTTGTAGTTCCTAAATTTGATCATTATCGAATGGAAGAGGCAGTTCGTCTATCAAGATTATTAATGTTAACGCCGATATTTTTCTCAGTCTCCTATGTTCTCGGTGGGATGCTAAACTGCTTCAAGCGTTTTTTTATCTACTCACTTTCGCCAATTGTTTATAATCTCGCTATTATTATTGGTGCCGCTGTTCTAGCTCCAAAATATGGTATTGTCGGCGTTGTCTACGCCGTTGTTGCGGGTTCTTTCCTCCATCTGCTAATCATTATCCCTTCGATTGTAAAGCTCGGCTATCGTTATAAGCCAATTATTTCTTTCAAAGACGAAACGTTTTTGAAGATAGTTAAATTAATGATTCCTCGTTCCATAAGTATGGGCGCAGGTCAGATTATGTTGCTAGTCTATACCGCGATTGCCTCTGCTCTGGCTTTTGGCTCAATCTCCGCTTTCACTTTGGCTAATAATATTCAGTCTGTCCCAGTGATGGTGCTGGGTAGTGCTTTTTCCTCAGCAATTTTCCCTACCTTGGCTATAAAAATAGCTCAGAAAAAGGAAAAAGAATTTGCTTTTTATCTTAATCGAGCGCTTAGAGCAATCGGCTATTTTCTTATTCCTTCAACCTTCATCTTTATTCTTTTGAGAGCCCAAATTGTTAGGCTTCTCTATGGATCGGGTAAATTCGATTGGAGCGATACGAGAATGACGGCTCTAGCTCTTGGTTTCTTCTCTTTGTCTA
>CAYPDD010000068.1:0-3724 GCA_964409395.1 uncultured Candidatus Saccharibacteria bacterium
GGGTGGAGGGTGGGCATGGTATATCTTTACTGTTTATTTAATGCTCGAACGGTAGCATCGAACTGTAAGCGGGGTGGGTGGGCAGGGTTGGGTGGGTGGTGTGGGTTTGTTGTTGATTGTTGCGTTTTGATTTACTTTCTAAGTGTTTATTTTGATTTATATATCTATAGATTCCTGGAGGGGGTTCCCCCAAGAATCTATTTATTTGTTTTTATTTGATTAATTCTATTTTTACTATTTTATTATTCATAAGGCTCTTAAAATGGTCAATACACTTGATAGATACGTGTGACCATATGATTGCCATTATAGCTACGATTATTAATCTTTTCATTTTTGTCTCCTTTATCTTGTTCTTTATTCTCAATTATTTGTGATTCGATTTTATTTATACTTAGATCGAGAACTAAGTTTTGAGATTAACCGTATATCGCTTTCCAACAAATCTTCTTTTGTATCGGATTTGCTGGTGGGATTCTTTCTCCATCCCACTCACCACCGTATACACAAGTGGTGATGCGATATTTATTCTGTTTGCTTGGATTGAAGACATATTGGGCTATTGCATCTGCCATATAAAACGGCATCTCTTGAAGCTCTCTCTCCATTTCCGCTTCTTTGATGCTATCAAATTTGGCTTTAGCCTCCTTGATATATATCCACGCCATCGATACTGCTGATGACGTTTTTACATCGTTGATCTTTTTGCCGACTTCGACAAAGATATTTTTACCATTTCCATCTTTGCCTTTGAACTTATATTTTGGCTTCATGTAGACTTTCAAAACTTCTTTGTAGTCTTCGTATGAGCCATACTTAATTTCGGCAATTTCTTCTTCGCTCAAGCTTTCTTCGTCGATTGACAACCTCTTTGCCGAGTAGAGATTGCTATCGAATCTTTCGCTCTCTTTGAAACTTTCTTCGATGATCTCAAACTCATCGTTGAAAGTTCCTTCGATATTTTCGATTTCGCTATACTGCTCGAAATTATCGATAAGTTTGAAAGACTGAACTTCTTGCTGAAGATCGAGGAATTTTTGCAAATACTGATTTCCTGTTTGCTTAATTCCCGACTTCTCTTTGCCGTCTATCGATCCTCCGAATATGATGCTATAAACTTCTTTAGCACCCAATTCAAGGTCGATAAACGCCTTGTTGAACTCATCGGCTTCTTGCAATGTGCAACCTATTTGTTGCTGAAGCCATTGAATGTCCTTATATTTCGGAAGCTCTCTACCTGACTTCTCTTCAAGCCTATAGAGTCTTCCTCGATGGCTCACACATAACTCTGTGAAATGAGCCTGGTCCATACGACCTGCTGCCATGTTGGTGATTTTCTCACCTTTTTGACTTTTGCAGCACTTATCGAATGAACCTCTTATCGTTTGAGTTTTGATCTCCAAATATCCTTTATCCATGCAAGCCATGTCAATTAATGCTTGCGGAGTTGGGATATCTAAAGACCTTTTGTAATGATCGCTTGTTTCTTCATACTCTTTCAAGCAATCACTGAGAGTCTTGTCCGAATCATCTTTCCAAATTGATTCGAACTTCTCTCTTACTTTAGCCTCTGAGGTGATCTCGTTATCGAACATTGGATATTCGATATTCTCAATCATCTCAAATTTATCTAAAAGCTGGTGGAGATTTTCGTCATTCTCTCCAATTTCTCCACCATACGTTAGATTATATTTGTTTGAGAGATATTGAGCCAAATACATCTTGTGACATTTTTGACCCTCTTTGCAATCACACAATAAAACCATGTGATTTTTGCTCTCAAACTCAATAATCCTATCTATTACATCCTGATTTTGCTCTATTTGCTCTTTATAGAGTTCAACCAAGGCTTGATTGTTAAGTTCTGATGTTGACCAATCAATTATTGGAGCCAACTTGATTCCCGATATCGACTTGCTCTTTTTCGATATGTCGGCTCGATTCAATTTGCCTTGATATCCACACGTGCTTGTGAATATCATCTTCACCTCATCTTTCTGGAGAGAGATTTTGGTGATTGTTTAACTATTTCGCCGTGTTTTATTTTTGTTGGCGAAATTGGAGAGCTGTTTCAGTTCTGTTACGGTCGCTCTCTCATGGTCACCGTGCCGCCAACAAAACGGGTCGGAAGGGTCCCATGTCAAGAATTTATTTTTGCACGCAAAAGGCATGACAGGCCGAGCTTGCGAGGGCTGGCGTGACTTTTGCCCGCTAAAAAAAATTCTTGACATGGGAGGGAGACCCGTTAAAAAAGCGGCTAAGGTGGACATGAGAGAGCGGCCGTAACTGAACTGACTCCAATGAGCATCTTTTTTGATTTTTTAAATACAAATAGCCCGATATAGAGATTTTTTGTCTCCATATCAGGCTAATTTTATTTAGAAAATTTCTGTATTGCAGCTTTGACAGCAATTTGGTTGCATGTCTATTGTGCTGCAAAGTTCACATTCATTTGGGTTTTCCTTGTAGTACTCTTCCCAAAGATCATCCGTGTTATATTCATAGATATCCTCTATTTCACATTCTCCTGGCATCTACTTATCTCCTTTGTCTCGTGTTATCTATTAATAATAATCTTTGGTGACGGTATCCACGAATTGTTTGTGAACACGATTCGTTTATATGCTTTTTTGTACGGCTCCAGGTCTTTATGGAACCTTTCGCAAGCCGAATCTGTTCCATTTGTGTATTCACTGGGTGCGTGTAGATAAACCGTCCCGTCACGAACACCCATAACTACAAATATTGACAATAATACAAAGTGGAAAAGTGACTTTCTCATGTTAACTGAACCCTCACTTTCATGAGCTTGGACAGTTTCGCGGCCTGCTCCATGAACCATCTCATGTTTACTCCGCGTTTGAATCTTAAAACTACGTTTTGATCTCTTGAAATTGACAAGATGCAGTCTTCATTGGCTAATTTTTTCAAGATAACGTATTTTTCCATTCTCTACTCTCCCTTTCATATTGATTGTTCTTAGATTGTTGTCATTATATCCTATTACTTGAATCTTGTTATTTTTATGAATATATCCTGTTTCTGAGTTAATAATCTCTTTTGGCGTAAATGCTATATCAATAACGCGATTCTCTAATAATTCTGGCTGATTTCTCAGAACTAACATAATACATTCATCTGAGTAAATCTTCTGAGATTCGGCATACTGGTTATAGCTTATGTATCCAAATGGATTAATCCAGCCGATATATTTATTAATAGTTTTAATAATATTATTGTTTGCTTCCATTATATCTGCTGCTTTTAGCACTAATTCATAATCTTGATTTGTTTTAGACATGAACGTGCTGAAAGTAGCTACTTGGCTCGCCTCTTCTAATATGAATAGGCTGAACCCAATCGCTCCAGATATCATTAGCCAGAATTTGAAGACTGACCCAATTTTCTTGAGCCAGTCTATAATCGTTTTTGTTATGCTACTTGACAATTGAGAGTAACGTATAAAATTCGTTGCCGTTTTTATCGACCGATTTCTTAGCAACCAATTTAACGTTATCTCCGGTTTTCAGCTTTTTCGCATCTTCCGAGTTAAATGAGAATACGCTGATACTCGTTGTGTACTTCACGCCATTGAGTTCCCGATTTTCAGGCACGCTTAAAATCACATATGCGTTGCCTTTCTGAGAAATCTTTTGCGTGACGTTGTCGAGTTTGCCCGAAACCATTACATCCTGAGCGAATGCTATTGATGACACAAGGATAG
>CAYPDD010000069.1:0-781 GCA_964409395.1 uncultured Candidatus Saccharibacteria bacterium
GCTGGTCAAACCGCAATGAAAAGAGCAATCCGTATGGCTTTGCAAAATGATGTTGCCATTAAAATTATCTCAACTGTTCCCTACAAAGATGCTGACGAAGCAATCAAAAATGATCCCAAAAATTGGGAAAAAGCGGTCAAAAATGCTCGCCCAGCTTTAGAATATTGGATCGATGGCCTTATCAATGAAAATCCCTCCTTGGAGATCAACGACAAAAAGAGAATCGCCAAAGAAATTTTACCAATTATCAAAATAATCTTTTCTGATATCGAAAAGGAACACTATATTAAATATTTAGCTGATAGATTATCGACCTCCGAAAGTTCCCTAATTGATGCTTTGGAAAAATCAAAACGCGATTCCGAATTTACTAAAACCACTCAGCCGGTGGCTCCAGAGAGAAAAGAATTAAGTGTCCCAGAGAGGATTCTCGGCTTTCTCTGGGCGGAGCCAAAATTAATAGTAAAAGTTACAAATCAACTAGAAAATTCTCAAATTGATAATAAATATTTGCCTCTATTGGAGATGATTAAAAAGGGGAATATCGAACGCGATAAAATGAAGCCGGAATATATTTCAATCTACGACCAACTTTCCCTTCAAGTTCTTGCTGATATGGACCCAACAGCTGATCATGCTGTTGAAGAGGAGCTCATGTACCTTTTAGGCAGACAAAATTCTGACAAAAAAGAAAATATTAAGGAAGAGTTTGCTCGAAAGATTAAGGCGGCCGAGCGCGCGGGCGATAAGGAGGAGCTCAAAAATCTTCTCGCTGAGTTCT
>CAYPDD010000069.1:791-3716 GCA_964409395.1 uncultured Candidatus Saccharibacteria bacterium
GATACTGCGGATCTACGATCTGTTGTCATTCCGGACATGATCCGGAATCTTCAATTTATTGAAGAATCTTGAATCAAGTTCAAGATGATAATATTTTAGGTCGGAACCTGCGGTTTAGGAGAGTCTAATGGCAAAAAAAATCTTTGTACCCAAAAAGGAAGAAATCCTTACTTTTTCCTTGACAGTTAATGATCTATTGATGAAAGGCCGTGCTCACGGCTATATTTCGATGCAAGAAATGATCCAAGCTATTGCTGAGCCAGAGGAAAATGTTGAAGAGCTGGATATGATTTTCGACTACATGTACCGAAAGGGAATTGAATTCAAAGAGGAAGTCGAAAAACCAAAGGGAATCTTGGCGTCCGTTATGGAGGCGAAGAAAGATAAGAGCTTAATGGAACAGCTTGGTCTAGGTGATATTGCTGATGATTCTGTTCGAATGTATCTTCGTGAAATTGGCAAAATTGCTCTTTTGACTAATGAAGAGGAAGTCAAACTTGCTAAAAGAGTTGAAAAAGGTGACATTTGGGCTAAGAAAAGATTAGCTGAAGCAAATCTTCGTCTCGTTGTTTCAATTGCTAAAAAATATATTGGTCGAGGACTTTCACTCCTTGATCTGATCCAAGAGGGTAATACTGGTTTAATGAGAGCAGTTGATAAATTTGACTATCGTAAAGGTTTCAAATTTTCGACTTATGCTACTTGGTGGATCAGACAGGCGATTACTCGAGCGATTGCTGATCAGGCTCGAACAATCCGTATTCCTGTTCATATGATTGAAACCATTAACAAGCTTATCCGTGTCGAAAGACAGCTTGTTCAAGACCTTGGTCGCGAACCAACGCCAGAAGAGATTGCTCAAGAGATGGGTCTTGATGTTGATAAAGTCGAACATATTATTAAGATTTCCCAGGAAACTGTTTCTCTCGAAGCGCCAGTTGGCGAAGAAGAGGATTCTAGGCTCGGTGATTTTATCGAAGATACAAAACATGTTTCGCCCGAAGAACAGACATCTCAGACGTTGTTAAAAGACAAAATACAGGAATTTTTAAATAGTTTACAACCTCGCGAACAGAAAATATTGAAAATGCGTTTTGGTCTCGATGACGGGCGGACTCACACCCTCGAAGAAGTCGGCCAAGAGTTTGGCGTTACTCGTGAACGTATTCGACAGATTGAAGCTAAGGCTTTATCAAAGCTAAAGAAAGCTGAACGCTCCTCTGATCTTGAAGAATATCTCCAAGGATAAAATATCTCTATAGAAAATAAATAAACGCCTCCAGCCCGGAGGCGTTTATTTATTACTCAATATAGTCGACTAATTTTTCCAAAGGCCGTGAATATTACAATAAGCTCTGACGTTATAATTATCACAGTTTTTTACAAACTTTGTTTCCGGCTTGTCGCCCGGTTTCAAGAAATGGCGAGTTGATTTTCCTGCACAGATTAGCTCAATCCATTCGATATAATGTGCTTCTTCCATCGGATGGGCGATTTCGCCAACTTTTACTATCAGTTCGCTCCCTTTTTCTTCGACAACAGGGATGTGTTTTTCTTTGGCAGCATCGACAGTATTTTCCTTCATCAATTTCATTTCTTGGCCACAACAAACAAGAGAACCAACACCGCTATGCACCATCGCAACAGTGTTACCACAGATATTGCAATGATAAATTTCGTTTATCTTTGTCATATTTTACCTTTCTTTATTTTAAAATATTAATTCAATATAAATTATACACCCAGTAATCAAGTAGATAATACAAAATTGATAAGTAAGTGTTTACTCGATATAATATCTAAATTATGAGTATTTATGAAATAATCTTATTGTCGATCGGGCTTGCTATCGATGCTCTAGCTGTTTCAATCGCCTGTAGCGCCACAGCGGGTTCCTATAAAAAATGGCTTCTTTGGGAGACGGCGATAATGTTTGGGTTGTTCCAAGGGCTGATGCCATTAATAGGGTATTATCTTGGCTCTGGTGTAAGAAATTTTGTTGAGAATATTGATCATTGGGTTGCTTTCATTCTTTTGGCTATCGTTGGCATAAAAATGATTATTGAATCGTCCGATGAGATAAATAAAGAAAAGTTAACCCACAAATCAATTCTTTTTCTGGCTATTGCCACAAGTATCGACGCGTTTGTCACGGGTATTACTTTTAACTTTGTTCAAGTAAATCTTTTTCTAGCCTTATCTTCAATCGGGATTATAACATTTGTTCACTCGTTGGCTGGCGCTTTTGGTGGAAAAAAAATATCTTTTCTTTCAACTAAAAAAATGGAAGTAGCAGGGGGAGTCGCCATAATTCTAATTGGACTCAAAATACTTTTCTTTCATCTGATTTCTTAGTTCTCAAGCAGTAATTTTCGCAGATACAGCTGGTTGTCTGCTTTATTTGACATAGCTAAAAATGGGGGATATTATTATGATGTACCTATACCCTAGGTATACGTATTAAATAATTTTGGAGACAAAATGAACAGCAAACATGAGAAGACAGTCATCAATTTTAAAAAGGCTCGTACCCATATCGACAAAATAATTAAGATGGTTGACGATGGGGAATATTGTATTGATATTATGCAACAAAATCTTGCTGTCATCGGTCTTTTGAAATCAGCACATCAGATGTTAATGGAAGGACACTTAAACACCTGTTTTAAAAACGCGATGAAGACAAACAACGAAGAAAGAAAACAAAAAATGATCCAGGAAATTCTTACAGTGTCCAAGCTAGCGAACAAATAACAAAGGGGAACTATAAGCAAAACTATTGTAGAGATCAAGGGAATGCACTGTCGTTCGTGCGAAATTCTGCTTGAAGAAAAATTAAAGTCATTGCCAAATATCAAAAGTGTCCAGGTAAATTATAAAAAGAAACAGGCTTTAATATATTCAGAAAAAGAGCCCGATTTAAAT
>CAYPDD010000070.1:0-3073 GCA_964409395.1 uncultured Candidatus Saccharibacteria bacterium
AACTGGAGTCTGAGGCTATTGCCGATGGAAGATATAGCCGAAGATACAAAGGTGTCACAAAGGAGACGCTCGAGGCAAGAGGTCTCGCTGTTCTTAATTCAAGCCACAACCCGCTTAAACAGCGGATTTTGCTCGAATGTGGGATCCCTGGTGACCCCAATGACTCATGGCGACTTCGGGATGAAGCAAGTCGCAGAAAAATGCTGGGGAAGGTGGTCCTCGACCCCTTAATCCAGCTCAAGGATGAGACTGACAAAAAAGGAAGTATAGAATGACTCGGCGGTTTTATACGGCCGAGTCCGTTATCAGAGCAGGCCCTTTGTACATGATGTACTCGGGCCTGTTTTTTTATTTACGAACAAGTGTTGACATCAAAGTGATTACTTGTTATATTACTTGTTATATTACATACACAAATAATAGAGATATTAAGCTGGAGGAATTATGAAAAAGATTGCGACAAACAAATTGCAGAAGCAGCTCTCCGAAATTATTAAGGAAGTTGAAGCAGGTGAAGTATATGAAGTTCATCGATATTTAAAGTCGGTGGCTTATCTTGTGCCTAGATCTGAATTTGAGAAACTTGTTTCTGGTTCGGGTTGTAAAGATTGCATGCAGGATTTAAGAAAAATCGCTAAAAAAATTAATGAGTAATATCGACTCAATTTGTCTTCTTTCAAAATAATGGGAAATGGATATTTGTAAAATGAAACATATATATTTAGATAATGCGGCGACTACCCCAGTCGCAAAAGAGGTTGTTGATATCGTGAATGAAGTCAACTCGAAATATTTTGGCAACCCTTCGTCAATTCATTCAATTGGTCAGGAAGCAAAGAGGATAATTGATGATGGACGAAGGTTTGTCAGCTTTTTTGTAGGCTGTGAACCAGAGGAGATAATCTTTACTTCTGGTGGCTCAGAGTCTGATAATTTGGCGATACGAGGCGTTATTGGCAATTTCCAATCAAGCTCAAAACCCCATGTTATTACAAGTGCAGTTGAACATCACGCCGTGCTTCATACAATACAAGACCTCGAAAAAGAGGGAAAAATTGAAGCAACCTATCTTAAACCTGATAGCAAAGGGATTGTTTCGGCTGATTCGGTCAAAGAGGCTATAAGAGACAATACAATCCTCGTTTCAATAATTTATGTTAATAATGAGACGGGCGTTGTTTCGCCGATTCGAGAGATAGGTTTGGAAATAGCTAAGACACAAAAAACAAGAGACAAAAGTGGACTCGGAAAAATATATTTTCACACTGATGCGGTTCAGGCAGCTGAGTTCTTTGAAATTTCACCTGAATATTTAAAAGTCGATTTATTGACATTTACGGCACACAAACTTCATGGACCAAAAGGAATTGGCGTTTTATATGCCAAAAAAGGTGTTGTCTTGAGCCCTCAAATCACCGGTGGTGGTCAGGAGTTTCGCAGGAGAGCAGGAACAGAGAATATCTCCGGTATCGCTGGGCTTTCAAAAGCGCTTGATCTTATCCTAAAAGAGCGATCAGGAACTAAAAATTTGATTGGAAACGGCGTATTGCCAGAGCTAAAAGCAAGCGCCGAAGCTAAAAGATTAATAGATCTTCGAGACAAAATTGTTTCAAAAATAGAAAAAGATATTCCCGAAGTGGTTTTGAATGCTAGTCGAGATAGACGAGCCCCGCACATAGTTAATATTAGTTTTATTAATGCAGAGGGCGAGGCGATTGTTTTAAACCTAGATTTCCTCGGTATCGCTGTTTCTTCTGGGTCGGCCTGTACTTCAAGGTCACTCGAGCCAAGTCATGTCCTGTCGGCGATGGGGGTAGTGCCTGAGAAAGCGCATGGTTCAATCCGTTTTTCACTTAGTCGTTATACAACAGGAGAGGAAATTGATAAATTGTTAGAGGTACTACCACCAATTATTGAGAAATTAAGGGCAATGAGCCCAATTAAACAAGGAGTTTTATGGAAGAATATACAAAAGAAGCATTAGATCATTTTTACAATCCACGCAATGTGGGGGAGATTCCTGATGCCGATGGTGTCGGCCAGGTTGGCAATATGAAGTGTGGCGATATTATGCACGTCTATATCAAAGTTGGTCAAAATAGTGCTGGTGAGAAAAATATAGAGAATGTTAAATTCAAAACGCTTGGTTGTGCGGCGGCGATTGCTGCTTCGAGCATGATGACAGAATTAGCTAAAGGCAAAACTGTTGAAGAGGCAAAGAAAATGACCCGAGATGATATCAATAAAGCTCTTGGCATATTGCCGAAGCAGAAATATCATTGTTCTATTCTCTCTGCCGATGCTTTGCAAAAAGCTATCGCTGACTACGAGAGCAAGCGGTAAGAAATAAGAATTAAGTGGGGCAGGGGATGACAGGTTAGTCATTTTGTGCTAAGATATTTCGGTATGGAAAATTACTTTGATGGAAAAAATATACGAGATGAAATTCTAAATAATCTCGCCAATAGGGTAGTGGAGATGGAAAGAAAGCCAACGATGGCCGTTTTTTTGATTGGCGATAATCCTATTTGCAAACAGTATGTTGAACTCAAGAAGAAGATGGCGGAAAAAACTGGCATCCTCTTTTGTTTATATTCTTTTGACGAAAAGGACTCAGAGGAAGAAATTATGTCCGCGATTGATTTTCTGAATAATGATAGTGAAACTGATGGCATTATGATTCAGATTCCTCTGCCAAAAGCATTTGATCGTCAAAAATTGATTGAAAAAATTAGCCCTAATAAAGATATCGATGGGCTTCGTTTTTGTGCTGGGCTGGACTCTAAATTTAAACCGCCAGTTGTTTTAGCTATTCTCGACGCGATTAAAAGATCCGAGACTAGGCTCAATAGCAAAACTAAAATTGCACAAATTGGTGCTGGCTTTCTCGTTGGCGCACCGCTTCAAAAGTGTTTGACTCAAGATTTTGAATCAGTTGATTTGAAAATGGTTGATAAAAATAAAAATGATTTAGTTGAGACGATAAAAGATGCTGATATTATAATTTCAGCGACTGGGATGCCGAAATTGGTCAAAGAGGAGATGGTCAAAGAGGGCGTTGTTCTGATTGATG
>CAYPDD010000070.1:3083-3666 GCA_964409395.1 uncultured Candidatus Saccharibacteria bacterium
TCAATGAACTTTTTAAGATTCTCTTTTTTCTCATCATTGAATACTTCCTCCAATATCGACGATATCAAAAACGATATCTGTTAGGATATCGAAAATGATAAGGATATTTATAGCATTTGTCAGATAATAGGTCAATAGTTTTATGAAATTATTTAAGCAGAGGTTTCTCTTTTGAACAAATCGAAAATAAAAGTTGCTCTAGGAATGTCGGGCGGGGTTGATTCCTCTGTTTCGGCGTTGCTTTTGAAACAACAGGGTTATGATGTTGTTGGCTTCTTCATGAAGCTTTGGCATGATCCGTGTGGTACTTCAGAAAACGCTTGCTGTGATGAACGGGCCTTAATGGACGCCCGTAAAGTGGCTGATCAATTAGAGATACCATTTTATGTGGTTGATGCTCGCGAAGAGTTCAAAGCAGAGATTGTTGATTATTTTATTGATGAATATAAAAATTTGCGGACGCCAAACCCGTGTGTTTTGTGTAATAAAAAAATAAAATTTGGCTGGTTGCTTCAATTCGCCGAGAAAGTTGGTTGTGAGAAATTGGCAACGGGACACTACGCTCGAATCGAAAAATCAAGCA
>CAYPDD010000071.1:0-3665 GCA_964409395.1 uncultured Candidatus Saccharibacteria bacterium
GCTCAGAGGGCACATCGGTCACGGCAGTTCCGGATTCGCATTATCATTTTATCAATTGGTCTGATAACAGTGTCGACAACCCAAGAATTGATACTAATGTTACGGAAGATATGTCAGTAGTAGCAAATTTTGCTATCAATACTTACGCAGTTAGGTATTATAGCATCGAGCCCGGGCCTTCTTCCAGCACAGCTCACGGAACGATTTCTGGCGTCACAACTCAATCAGTTGATTATGGCGCAAATAGCACTGCTGTTACGGCCGTTCCTGATACCGGATATCATTTTGTTTCTTGGAATGATGACTCGACTGCAAACCCACGAGTTGATACAAATGTAACGGGCAATTTAAGTATTGTCGCTAATTTTGCAATAAATTCATATTCGCTTTCATATTCGGCTAGTACTGGTGGAACAGTGTCTGGAACTCTGGTACAGTCTATCGATTACACAAGCAGCGGGTCTGCGATTACAGCCATACCAATTACTGGATTTCGTTTTGTTAATTGGAGCGATGGCTCAACACAAAATCCCAGAATTGACATTAACGTTGAATCAGATATTTCAGTAGCAGCTAGTTTCGCACTAAATACATACACTTTAACTTATTTAGCTGCAAATGGCGGTTCTATTATTGGTTTGAATGTTCAGACTATGAATTATGGTGGAAGCGGTTCTGCTGTTGTCGCCTTACCCATACATGGATATCGTTTTATCAATTGGAGCGATGGTTTGATTGTAAATCCAAGAGTTGACTCCAATGTTTCCTCTGATATTGCTGTAACGGCCAATTTTATTGCTGATGAAGCGCAAACTTCTATTTCTGGCAATACAACAAATACCCCATCTTTATCTCAAAATACTACTATTGCGGACATTGTTAATATTCCTGTGGTTGAGGCAGAAAAAGAAGAAACCGAACAAAACTCAATTCAGACTGAGAATATTATTCAAGGCTTGAGTATTACTTTTCAAGTCATTGTCGATAATAAACCATTGTCAAATGCGAAGGTTGTTTTGCATTCAATACCTAGAGAAGGTATAACAGACGAAAATGGTTATGTTATTTTTGACAATGTTGAGCCTGGCAATCACAAAATTAAAGTTGTGTACGGGAAAAAAGAATATACGCAAGAGCTAAGTCTTAATGATACTACTGAGAGAAAAATTGATGTTGTTATTAATGCTAACCTTAAAGATCTAGAAAAAAAGAATAATTACTCTTGGCTATGGTTGTTATCTGTGTTGGCGGTCTTTACTGTTTTAATTTATCTAAAAAAATTAAAAAAACTTAAATAAACACCACTCTTTCATTACCATATGGTTCATTTGAATGCTTTTTTTGGTTGGTATTTAGGTAATAAATATAGCGAGCTAATTTTCTTCTTTATTTTTTTTGGGGGGCGTAATAATTTCTAATTTCACGCATTGTGTCCTGCCAAAAATATCTCAATCATATGATTGAGATATTTTTGTTTAGATCGTTAATGCTCTTATTAAAGACGAATAATTTCCTTGGCTTTGTTTAGCATTTTGAGCGCATCGATAAACACCTTTTTTTGTTCCAGTCCATGGTTATTGACGTCATTATCGCCTTCGAGTCCCAAACTATACAGTTTATCTGCCTCATCAAGATATTTCGCTGCCTCTGGATTGTATGTCGGACTATTCGGTCGACCGAGTGCGTTAGCGATCTCGCCATGCTCTGCAACGTACATCATTAGAAGCTCTTTTGTCGGTTTCATGCCATAATCAATCATTCCAGTTGGACCATCATTTATAATCTCGGTCATATTTAGCCTTTCTTTTATTAATTATATTATACATAATTTTTTGCTTATAGATATTGTGAAAAAAACAAATTCATAGTAGATTGAATCTAAATTATTATAGGGTATTTATGAATAAATTGATTATTTTAAATGGGCCATCTGGGGCAGGGAAGTCGACAGTTGCGAGGATTTTGTGGAAAAAGATGGGCCGAACGGCGCTCGTCGGTCTGGATGAAATTAAATGGCTGATATCCGATTATAAATCGGACAATCACGACCTTACTTTGGCAGGCAATATTGGTTTGAATATGGCTGAGATTTTTTTGGTTGATGGCTTAGATGTTATAGTCGAAAAAGCTTTTTGCAAACAAGAATATATACAACCTTTTATTGATCTGGCTGACAAACTCGGCATTATATTTCCTGACCGCATCAGAGATCATTTTTATGTCGGTCACTCTTCTGATATCGCGGGCATTTATGAGGCTGTTAGTCACAGTAATAGTAGTGATGGTTGCCAAAACGCCGATGATTACGATAACAATAATCAACTCGACAAGAGTAAACCCTTTTTTTCTTCTAAATATTCCCCTCTGCATAGATGTTTTCTCGAAGATAAATTCTTAAATTATATTATACAATGTTCTAAAATAATTTGCTAATAAAAAATATTATTTTAATAACCTGTGGATAACATTTAATAAAATTTTATGCTTTTTATGTAGCTCTTTGCCAAAAAAATAAAGTATCAAAAAGTTTTTTTATTAGAACCCATTGTCATCCTATAAACAATTATCTATAATAGATGTAAGCATTTATTTGCTGTTTGTTTGTGTATATAACTCATTAACATAAATGAGAGGGGATATGGCAAAATTTTCGATCTCGGCGATAATGGCTAGGAAAAATAAGCTACGTATTTTTACTATTATTGTTTGTTTGGTTCTCGCTGGTTTTCTGGGGCAGATGATGATTTCTAGAAATCCTTTCAATGCAAAAGCTGCTTCCAGTTGTGATGGCAATATGTGCATTATTTATGAGGCTGGTTATATATCTCAAACCGGAGGCATATCGAAATTCTACGCTGGGTCTTTTTCTGGTGCTAAAACTGAGAGATTTGTGGTCAGCAATCAAACTAGTTTAACGATCACGAATGGTGTTACAGTGGAGCTTTATACCCCTTTGTTTTTAAGTAGCTTGACGATTAAGAACGGCTCCAATCTAACCCACTCGCCAATAGCCGTTGCAGATATCGATGGCACTAAGGCTAGAACGGCAGATGACTATCTGCTCGCGAGTGGAAAGCTCAAGAAGGTTGACATCAATATTGCTGGTAGTTTAAAGCTCGAAAATGGCGGCAATATTGATGTTAGCGCAAAAGGTTTTCCTGGCGGAAACGCCAATAATGCTGGTTATGGACCAGGGGCGGGCTCTTATGGCTATATGAATGAAAATTCTGATGGTGCGGCCGGTGGTGGTGGAGGCAGCAATGGTGGAAACGATGGAAAAGGCAAAGGTGGCGCTGGATGTAGCAGTTTTTTTAATAGTGGTACGGATGCTTGTACAGCAATAATGGCTGATAGTTTAACTTTTGACATCGATCCGGATAACCCAAGTGATTATGGATCTGGAGGTGGATATGCTTATGAACATGAGAATGATCGTCGTGATACAGGAAAGAGTGGTGGTGGATTGATATTTATTGTTGCGGATAAAATATTTTTAGATAATAATAGTTATATAGCAGCAAATGGTCAGACTGCTGGCACATCAGTCTTCAGGGCATCTGGCGGTCCTGGCTCTGGTGGTTCCATTCAGATAACCGCAGGAAAGCTGTATACACGAAAGTTAATCTCTACCGGTCCGGATATTTTAGCTGGGATAGTGGCGGACA